>JAZRXV010000058.1:0-2731 GCA_045600405.1 Candidatus Cryptobacteroides sp. | reverse complement strand
ACCTTGAACATCGCGTTTGGAAGGGTCTCGATAACCTTTCCATCTTGTTCTATTGCTACTTGTTTTGACATTAAAAATTACACTTAAAATTTAATCTTGCCATCTTTCTCGATAAAATCGAAGGTTGAGAGTTGTTCTGCGTGACCTTTTCGGACAACAACCGTAAGTTCGTAATGAGCCGACCTGCTGTGATCGGAGGTATGCACCGCCCATCCGTTTCTGTCCAGATAGACAGCCTTGCCACCGGCATTGACCATCGGCTCGATACATATCACCATTCCGTCCACAAGGTGGGTGCCGCGGCCGGGACGTCCGTAATTGGGAACTCCCGGATCCTCATGCATCTCCTTGCCTATCCCGTGGCCCTCGAGTTCGCGGACCACAGAAAAGCCGGATGCCTCCACATACGATTGCACCGCGTATCCGATATCACCCACGCGGAAACCCGCGACAGCCGCCTCAATACCTTTGTAGAGCGAGGCCTTCGTCACATCAAGGAGCTTACGGGTCTTCGCATCCACTTCCCCGACAGGGAAAGTGTATGCGGAGTCACCGTTATAACCCTTGTAGAACGTACCTATGTCAGCGGTGAAGATGTCTCCTTCCTTAAGGACGTAGTCTGACGGAAAACCGTGGACCACAACATCATTGACCGATGCACAGATGGCTGCCGGGAAGCCGTCGAACCCGAGGAAACTTGGGATTGCACCATTGTCGCGGATAAAAGTCTCAGCCACCCTATTCAACTCTTTGGTTGTCACACCAGGCGCGACTGCTTTACCGACTTCCGCCAAAGTCTTTGAGACAAGTATGGCATTCTCACGCAACAGCTCAATCTCTTCCCCTGTTTTCGGCTTTATCATCAACCGTTCAATTTATTCAAAGAACTACATGCCTGAGCGTCCGCTGAGACGACCGGTCTTCATGAGACCGTCGTAGTGGCGCATCAGCAAATAACTTTCCACCTGCTGGAGTGTGTCAAGGACAACGCCGACAAGGATCAACAGTGAAGTACCACCATAGAAGCTTGCGAATGCATCGGTGATGCCGAGGATTCTGGCGCCTGCAGGAAGGATGGCGATCAAGCCGAGGAAGATAGAACCAGGGAAAGTGACCCTTGACATGACTGTATCAAGGTAATCCACGGTCTTCTTGCCAGGCTTCACGCCAGGAATGAAACCTCCGTTCCTCTTCATATCTTCAGCCATCATGGTAGGATTGACCGTAACGGCAGTATAGAAGTATGTGAAGATGACGACGAAGATGAAGAATATGAAGTTATACCAGAAGCCGGTATAATTGCCAAGGGTTGCTGCAAGTCCACGGGTCGCATCCCAGCGGGCGAAGAGCAGAGGGAAGAGCATCAAGGCCTGTGCGAAGATGATAGGCATGACACCGGCGGCATTGATCTTCAGAGGAATGTACTGACGTACTCCACCGTACTGACGGTTGCCGATGACTCTCTTTGCATACTGCACAGGAACTCTGCGGACAGCCTGGACGAGTGCGATAGCGGCGACGACAACGAAGAACCATATTACAAGTTCGACGATGAGGAGAAGCAGACCACCGTTGTTGACGGAAAGCTTCTCACCGACTTCCGCTGCAAGTGCGTAAGGCAGACGGGCTACGATACCGATCATGATTATGAGGGAGATACCGTTGCCGATACCGCGGTCAGTGATGCGCTCGCCGAGCCACATCACGAACAACGAACCTGCCATCAGGATGATGGTGGAGACAATGTTGAACATGAAGTTGCTCCAACCGAGCTGGTTGACAGCCACGAAAGCTGCACCAGGAATCTGGTTGTGGACAGCGGCCATGTAAGCAGGGCCCTGGATGCAGATGACCGCGATGGTAAGGAACCTGGTCATCTGGTTCATCTTCTTACGTCCGCTCTCACCCTCCATCTGGAGTTTGCGGAAATAAGGGACGAAAACACCCAGCAGCTGGATGACGATGGATGCAGAGATGTATGGCATCACACCCAGCGCAAAGATTGAAGCGTTGCCGAAGGCACCTCCGGAGAACATGTTCAGAAGGCCGACGAGACCGCTCTGAGTATGGCTCTGGAGCCCTGCAAGCATGGACGCATCAATGCCCGGAAGGACTACGAAACATCCGAACCTATAGACAAGGATGAGGATGAACGTATATGCGAGCCTCTTGCGGAGTTCTTCAATCTTGAAGATGTTTTTGATTGTCTCAATAAACTTCTTCATATACAATTACATTTCCACTGCCTTTCCACCGGCAGCCTCGATTTTTGCGATTGCGGACTTTGAGAAAGCGTCAGCGGTCACGGTGACGGCTGCGGTGATCTCACCACCTCCGAGGACCTTCACGAGCTCGTTCTTGCCTGCAAGGCCTGCGGCCTTGATCTCGGCAACTCCGATCTCCTTTGCCCCTGATGCTGCTGCAAGAGCCTCGATGTCAGCGACATTGACTGCCTTGTACTCGACTCTTGTAGGATTCTTGAAGCCGAACTTAGGGAGAAGGCGCTGGATAGGCATCTGACCGCCTTCGAATCCGATCTTATGAGCATAACCGGAACGCTGTCCGGCGCCGTTCATACCACGGGTGGATGTTCCACCGTGACCGGAACCCTCACCACGACCTATTCTCTTGGTTGAGTGGGTAGCACCCACTGCTGGTTTCAATTCGTTAAGTTTCATAATCGTGGTCCTCCTTAGTCAATAACTTCTACTTTGCAGAGATGCTGGACCTT
>JAZRXV010000057.1:0-9112 GCA_045600405.1 Candidatus Cryptobacteroides sp. | reverse complement strand
CGCTATCCATGACCTCGGGAAATGGACAAACCTCGGTTCGGCCATCCTTGTGATGGCACTCTGTGGAAGCGCGATATTCCCGCTCATCAAGGCTGCGATCGTGGATTCGGGAGTATGCTTGCAGATGTCATATTGGTTACTCATACCGAGCTTCCTGTACATGGTTTACTATGCATTCTTCGGCCATAAGGTCAACCGTTGGTCGTGCAAATCCGCAAAATAATGAAGACAGCGATTATCAACGGGCGCGTCATTACGCCCCAGGGCATCCTTGAAGGATGTGCAATTTGTTTTGAAGAAGGGAAAATCGTTTACATAGGAAAGGAATTCCCGGATGAGGTCGAAGTGATAGATGCTGCCGGGCAGTATATAAGTCCCGGATTCATCGATATCCATACACATGGTGCCGGCGGGTCCGACTTCATGGACGGCACGGTCGAGGCTTATCTGACCGCTGCAAGGATGCAGGCTCGTCATGGTGCCACCCTTGTCTATCCAACCACCCTGACCAGTTCAAATGAGGTGCTTTTCGAGTCATTCGACACTTACCGCGAGGCCGTCGAGGCCAATGTGGATGGCGCAGCTTTCGGGGGTCTTCACCTAGAGGGACCGTATTTCGCTCCAGAGCAGGCCGGAGCCCAAGACCCCAGGTACCTCCGCAACCCCGAGCCTGAGGATTACAATGAGATCCTCCGCCGTGGCGAAGGGCTTCTCAAGCGCTGGAGTTTCGCTCCCGAGCTCAATGGTGCTTCAGCATTCGCCGCAGAGCTCAAGTCACGCGGCATCATAGCCTCCATCGGACATAGTGCTGCATCATTCGAGCAATGTGACGAGGCCTTCAAGAGCGGAAGCACCCACCTCACGCATTTTTTCTCGGCGATGAGTACCATCACACGCAAGGGTGGATTCCGCACTGCGGGAGTCATGGAGTATGGCTACTATCAGGATGGCATGACTGCCGAATTGATTGCTGATGGCAGGCATGTTCCTTCTTCTCTCCTGCGTATGCTGCTGAAAATCAAGGGTGTGGACAATATTTCACTCATTACCGATTCTATGCGCGCTGCGGGAATGCCGGAAGGTCCAAGCATTCTCGGAGGACTTGCCGACGGTCAGCATGTGATTGTCGAGGATGGAGTCGCCAAGATGCCGGACCGTACATGCTTCGCCGCCAGTGTCGCGACGACCGACCGCCTTGTCCGTACCATGATTGATTTGGCCGGCTGTTCTCTGGAGGATTCTGTGAAGATGGCTTCGCTCAACCCGGCACGAGTGATGGGTGTCTCCGATGTCAAGGGCTCCCTTGAGGTCGGCAAGGACGCTGATATCATCGTCTTTGACGGTCGGATCAATGTTACCCGTACGATAGTTGGCGGCAAGACCGTCTTTGTTGCATAGGAAACATGAAATAATTGAAATAACGTATAAAATCATGATGACAAAACAGTTCAAGGTCGATAATCTCGACGTGAAAGTATATGATACACGCCTTGCTATGGGCAAAGGTGCAGCGGAGGATGCGGTCGCTTATCTTAAGGATCTTCTTGCGAAGAAGGATGAGATTTATATGATTTTTGCCGCGGCTCCGTCTCAGAATGAGTTCCTCGCTGCAGTCGCAGAGGCTGAAGGGATAGATTGGGGACGTGTGCATGCCCTTCATATGGATGAGTATGTCGGTCTCCCGGCGGATGCGCCTCAGGGCTTTGGCAATTTCCTCCGCCGTGCTATTTTCGACAAGGTCCCGTTTGCATCTGTTGATTATATCGGCACTTCTTCGGATGCGGAGGCGGCCATCAAGCGTTATGATGCCATCCTTGCCGCACATCATGTCGATGTAGTGTTCATGGGCATAGGTGAGAACGGGCATATCGCATTCAACGATCCCCATGTCGCTGATTTTGATGATCCCAAGCGCATCAAGAAGGTTGATCTCGACTTGACCTGCCGTACCCAGCAGGTGCATGACGGGTGCTTCGCTCAACTCGACGATGTCCCAGAATATGCCTTGACACTTACGTGTCCGACCCTTTTCAACGCCGACCGCCTGTTCTGCGTGGTCCCTGCCGCGACAAAGGCTGATGCTGTCAAGGCCACGGTAACGGGCCCGATAGGCGTGCAGTGCCCTGCTACGATAATGAGACGCCATAAATGCGCGACGCTATACACTGACGCAGACAGTGGCAAGTATATTCTTTAAACTAAACCAGACTAGGCATGAAAAGATTCTTTTTGATATTGGCTTCGTTGGTGCTGTCCGTAGGAATGGCATCGGCGCAGGACGTAGTACGTCTCGGTATCATAGGCCTTGATACCTCCCATTCGACTGCATTCACAAAACTCTTGAATTCGGATGAAAACAATCCGCTTGTGCAGAAATATGAGATAGTTGCGGCATATCCTTATGGTTCCAGAGTCATAGAGAGCAGCTTCAAGCGTATCCCGGGTTACATCGATGAGGTGAAGAAATACGGGGTCGAGGTTGTGGATTCTATACAGGAGCTGCTTGACAAGGTGGACTGCGTGTTCCTTGAGACGAATGACGGACATCCGCATCTTGAGCAGGCTGTAGAGGTGTTTAAGTCCGGCAAGATATGTTTCATAGATAAGCCTCTCGCGGCGACGCTCGGAGAATCTCTGGCGATATGTGAACTGGCCAAGAGGTATAACGCTCCTCTGTTTTCTTCGTCTGCATTGAGGTTCTCGAAAAATACCGTTGCCATCAGGGACGGTAAATATGGTAAGATAATGGGTGCGGACTGCTACTCTCCTCACCATCCGGAGCCGACGCATCCTGACTTCGGCTTTTATGGCATCCATGGCATTGAGAGCCTGTTTGCCGTGATGGGAACGGGCTGCAAGGAAGTGTCACGCGTACATTCTGAGATGGGAGATGTCGTGACGGGTGTCTGGGAAGACGGCAGAAGTGGTACTTTCCGTGCGCTGACAGTGAAGCCTAGTATCTACGGAGGCACGGCGTTTACTGAGAAAGGTACGGTACCTGTTGGAGGATACGAGGGCTATTTCTGCCTTTTGGAGCGGGTCCTGAAATATTTTGAGACGGGGGTGCCTCCAATCGATATCGAGGAGACTCTGGAGATGTTTGCGTTCATGAAGGCTTCTAACATGAGCCTTGAAAGGGGCGGGAAGACCGTTACTCTTGAAGAGGCTTACAAGGCAGGCTGGAAAGAAGCACGTAAACTTCTGAAGAAGTTTAAATAGAATCTCCTCTAATTCTTTTTTGCTTTGATTTCACATTCCACCCCTTAAGTTTCAAACAGGTTCTTATAGAAGGGGCTGCAGAGCAGTCTATTTCGACAATCTTTTCCTCTCCCGGCATCAATGTGAAGAAGTTATCGCTATAGAAGCATGGTTTCACAGAATGTCCGTTTTCATCAAGCATATGCAATTGCAGGAAAAATGCTATCTTGCTGGAAGGATTCTTCATACGGACTGAAAGCATCCTCTTGCCGTCCCTTTCGACAGCCTTGACACTCCAGGCAACATTAGCCTTAGGCATCTGTGACAAAGAACTGAAACCGGACGAGCACGGTCCTCCTGCCTGATAACGTTTACCATTGTCCGGATCCAGACTGCGCCAGTAGAAATTGTCACCTATTACTTCCCCAGCCTCATTAGTAAGGCGTAGTTTGAGGAAATGCACCTGAGTGATGCCTGATGGGAATACTACTGAGAATACATCATTGGCCACGCCATCTGCCGGTAAACTGATGTCCTGCTTATGACTCCACATCAGTTTGCTATTCAGGTCATAGACCTCTGCAGAAAGGTTAAGGTGCTGATATGATGCATTGTAGTCATTGATAACGGAAACCGTGTTGGTTTTGAAGTCGAACTGCGGGTGGAGAGGCTGCAGAGCATTGGCGGCGTGATACAGCATGGCCGTCGGTTCGAGGGAGTGGTCCCAGAAGCGGGCGCACACCTGATCCACAGGGCAGTTGTGATACCAGAAGAGAAGTCCTGATGAATAGCGGTCACCGTATTCAAGTTTCTGTTCGTTCCAGGCTTCCCAAATGCTCTTGCCATTGACGGCTGCCACAAGTTGTCCCTTGAAGGCGAAATCTTCAAGAGTAGCAGAAGTTCCATAGGCCTCGGTCATTTCCTTATAGAGTGATGACATCTTGTGGAAACCATTGCCATCGTGATAATCCCAGGCCTCATTCCATTCCGGAGTTCCGACTGGCCAGAGTAATTCATCAGGCATAAACTCGCGCAATGACTCGACTAGCGGCATAGCAGGCGCACCATATTCAGGATTGAACCCATCAATGCGCGAACCTCGTTCGGAAGCATCATTGGTATAGTGGCGCATAGGGTTGACCTGTTTGTAAGGACTGCCATCGTGTATGCCATCACATTCTGACTGACGTTGATAGCCGCGGGTACCATCAAGTTTCTCAATCATTTCGCGAGTTCCCGGGATGTCTGTACCTTCATTTGCGGCCACCCAATAGCCTATGCTGGCGTGATTACGCAAATTCTTAACAGTAGCTTCCAAATTCTGAAAGTAGAGTCCGGTGTCAGCAACCTGTGGACGGCCTTTCTTGCCATTGGTATCGGCTGTTAGCCAGAACTCTTGCCATACAACAAAGCCCATTTCATCACACAGTTGATAGAAATAGTCACTCTCAGCAATACCTCCACCCCAAAGACGGATAAAGTTGATTCCCAGCTGCTGAGTATAAAGCAGCTCAGCAAGAGTGCGCTCATCACTGCAACGCAGCATTCCCTCCGGAATCCAGTTGGTACCACGCACGAACAGTTTCTGGCCATTCACATAGAATTGTCTTGAACCATCAGGAGTATTCTGGTTGCTGCTGATTTCACGAACACCGAAACGTGTCGTAAGACGATCTTCCTCCACACCATTTGCAAAAGCCTGAAGTTTAAGAGTATAGAGGTACTGTTCTCCCTTGTTGATCGGCCACCACAGATGCGGATTGGACATTATCAACTGAGGAAAGTCCTCAGGAGAGAAAACTATTTCTTTAGTGGAAGCGCCGTCAACGGTGACATCTTTTGCGAAAGTGATGCCGGTACCTTCAATATTGCCTTTGATTGTCAAAGTCTTAGCCTGCGGAGCAGGATTGGAGACCTCGACGCTCACAGTTTCGCTTGCTTTTGTATAGGATTCCGTCAACGAAGACTTCACAAAAGGATAACTAAGCTTGGCACCGCCGGTCGCAAATAGCTTAATGCTACGCCAGATTCCGGTATTGCGGTCACGGATTCCATCATAGAAAGAAAAATCCCATCCTACGCTCATCAGCATTGTGACATTCTTACCAATGATGCCGTTTCCTCCATTATGATTCTCTCCTGATGCTCCATAGTCCTTATTGCCACTCGGCGAGCCTGGATAATCAACTGGCTGCACGCGCAGTGCAAGGACATTTTTCTTGCCTGCCAGAGCAAAGCCGGTGACATCAACCACTTTTGGCTGGAACATTCCGTTCAAGTTGCCTAGATATTTTCCGTTCAGATAGATTTCAGCGCGATAATTGATGCCCTCCACGTCAAGCCACACAGTTTTACCAGCATAATCAGCAGGAACATCAAATTCGGTCCGAAACCAGTAAGTATAGAAATCACTACCTGCTTTGTTTAGATCTGGTATGATGCCACGATCTATTTTATTATTCATTCCATAGTAAGGCTCAGGGTATATTTTGTTATACACCAACGAATTGAGCACAGTTCCAGGCACTATGGCAGACATCCAGTCACCAATGGAGACCGAAGGCTTGGACAAGGCATAGCCGTCAATCTTGACTTCAGACGCCTTCTTCATCCTCCAATTGAAACCATTGTACGAATCAAGACATATTATGTCAGAAGTACGTTCTTTAATTTTATTTGCGCAAAATGCTGATAGTGCAGCAAAGCACAGGAATAAGGAAAGCAAGGCTCTTTTCATTTCCGGTAAGTGAATTACTCAATTAATAGAAAGTTGATTTACAAAACTAATCTCTAGGGGCCGAATTTCCAAATTTTCACCTTTTTAAACCGGCTTTGCAGACTTTCCGGTGTCAGGTATTGAAATATTGAGATTTAATAAGGTGCGAATTATTTATATTTGTATGTGTATCCTTGATGGAAATCAAGTAATGACAGAAATAAATCTTGCATATGAAAAGACGTAGGTTCATAAAGATTGCCGGCATGGCCGCTTCTGCATTTGGCATCGGAGGCATCAATGCCGCCAAGGCGGCGAATTCGAGCTCACCGATCGAAACTCCAGATATGCCGGTACTCAATCCCGAAGATCAACAAGCTGTTGCTCCATCCTTCGACATGGCAAGATATGAGCGTAAGCTCGCCGACTTCGAGCCTTCCTTCTATTCGGTCCGAGTGGGTCGGAAAAACGATGCGCAAGGCATAGGACATGGATGGTACGAGCGTCTCAAGATCCTTCATATCTCAGACACGCATCAATACAACGCCCTTATCGGGGAAGCTGTAACACTTGCTCAGGAGCGCTGCAACGTAATCTGCAATACCGGCGATGACGGTAACGGATCTGACAAGGTTGGCCGCGAAAGATCCCTAGAATGGCTTGGCAAGGCAGCCTGCGCGGTCAAGGCCGCCAATGTATCAAAGATCCCGTATCTGGCAGTCAAGGGCAACCATGACATATGTAACATTACCAGGGCGGACTATCGCAGGATGATAGGGTCATTGGTAGATGACAGCGCCGCTTCTGTCGTATGGGGGAGTCCGGACGCGATGTATGGCCACTATGACATCAACGTCAATGACTCCATGGGCACAGTCCGCTTTGTGATGCTCGATCCTTTCGATTATGCCGACGGTCAGTTTCCGGACACACGCGCTTTCATGACCTGCACATTCAGTCAGTCTCAGATAGATTGGCTTATTGTGACTCTTCGCGATGCGGCGCAACTCGGGTACAATGTCATCACTATGATGCATTATTCATTCGGCGACAACGCCATCGGTTTCAGCGAGACTTTGGCCAAGCCTGATGCCGAATCATATCAGGACTCTTTCATGGTGCCTGACATCATTGACGCGATACAACACGGCACTGCGCTTCGCAGAACTTACCCGGATTCCCGGGGAATACAGGACATCCTCGTAAATATCACGCCATCCGAGGCAAGGCTCGAATACATCTGCCACCTTTTCGGGCACATCCATAGCAAGAACCAATACCGCTGCCGTAAGACCGACGGATCCAAGGACTATGACATGCTGATGCTGGGGGAGGCTGCGCTCGGAGCCTATGGCAATGCGCTCAACAAGGCCTACCGCTATCCGGGCAGTGTCAATTGTAATCGGAAATGACAAATGCAGTGAAATCGGCAAGAAGGGATACATAAAGAATGGCAACAACAATGCAGTAAAATCGGCAACAATAGTGCAGTAAAAATGGCAACAACAGTACAGTGATATTGTTGAAACCGGGAACTTTGCATCGTGACTATTGAGCAAAGGAATCATGATACAGAGAACCCGCCAATTTTACGAACGTATGTCGATTTACACAGACATCCACCGGCTCAGGGAGTCGGACCACAGGACAATCCAATGGATTGCGAACTATCTCGGGCTTAACTTCAGGACAGTCCGTAAGTACCTGAACATGAGCCTTGAAGAGTATGAGAAGTATGCGGAGCAGTATGGGCGGAAGTCCCGCATGCTGGAAGAGTACAAGGACTTCATCTCGGACAGGCTTCGAACTTTCCCAGACACGAGTGCCGCCCAGATGCACGACTGGCTGAAGGAAGCCTATCCGTTCTTTCCGGACGTTTGTCCACGTACCATCTACAACACCGTGATGGAGGTCAGAGCGGAGGCTAACATCCCCAAGGTGTCAATAACGGAACGCGATTACCACATCCTTCCGGACAGCCCCTCCGGTCAGTACGCCCAGGTGGACTTCGGCCAGAAGAAGCTGAGGAAGGGAGATGGTACGGAGCAGAAAGTGTACTTCATGGCAATGCTCCTATGCCGTAGCCGCTACAAGTACATCTGGTTCCAGGACCGTCCCTTCACCTCAGAGACCGCCGTTCAGGCGCACGAAAAGGCATTCGAGTACTTCCACGGCATCCCCAGGGAAATCATCTACGACCAGGACGCTGTGTTTCTGTGGGACGAGAACATCGGCGACTACATCATGACGCAGGTGTTCGATGCTTATGTACGGAGCCGCCCGTTCAAGCCGGTGTTCTGCCGTCCTGCGGATCCCGAGTCGAAGGGCAAGGTTGAGAACTGCGTCAAGTACGTCAAACAGAACTTCCTTACGAACAGGCCATATGCCGACCTTGAGACACTCCAGGAACAGGCAGAGGCCTGGCTGCGACGCACAGGCAACGCCATGGTTCACGCCACCACCTGCAAGGTTCCCTTCGAGGAATGGTGTCAGGCATGCAAGGATCTTCTTCCATATGCGGCAGTCCTCATGCCGAAGGAGGAGACCGGGCATACAGTCCTGAAGACCAACTGCGTGCGCTATAAGGGTAACATCTATGCAGTTCCCATCGGAACCTACAAGGGGAATGGCACAAAGGTCAGACTTGAGGAAAAGGGAGCCTCCCTCATCATCAGCAGCATGGCAGGGGTGGAAATCACCCGGTGGATAATGCCAGCCGGACGAGGCATAACAGTCACTGACGACAGCCACAAGCAGGACACGTCGATGAAGATAAGCGTCCTTACAGAGAAGGTGATCGAACTGTTCAGCGACAAGGATCTTGCGACGATGTATCTGGCACGTGTCCGTGATCATTACGGACGGTATATGCGTGACCAGCTGATGGCGGTATCGAACGCCTGCACGGGACGTGAGCAGGATGAAATCGACATGACCCTTTCCCGCTGCGTGAAACTCGGCCTGTTCAGCGCCAATGACTTCAAGGCCGCGATAAGCGGCGTTGAAACTCCATCCAGAGAGGAATCCCTGTCTGCGGCAGACTACAAGCCGGTTGGTGACGAACGCACGAAGGCGATAGCCAACTTCAAGCCCGCGACATCAAGAATGTCCGTATATGAGGGAATAACAGCCAGGTCGTGATATGGAGAAGATAGATATCATACGCAGCCAGGCGCGGAGACTCAGACTGTCTTCCCT
>JAZRXV010000056.1:0-29858 GCA_045600405.1 Candidatus Cryptobacteroides sp. | reverse complement strand
CCTTCTTCAGCAACTCCGCGAAACCCTCCAGGGAACGGATATCCTCATCACTGATCAGTCCCTTGTCATTCGGCGGGATGTTGAGTATGAGGTTGGCTCCGCGACCAACCGATGTATAATAGATATCCAACAGGCGCTCCGGCGACTTCACCTTGCTGTTCTCGCTCTCATGCCAGAACCAGCCAGGACGGATAGACACGTCAACCTCAGCAGGCATCCAATGGGTACCGTCCTCCTCACCATAGCGCAGGCCGTCCATATCGTAAGGAACACCCAGATGGTAGTTGTCCTTGTTGAGACGGCACCAGTTTGTCTCTCCCACATGGCCTTCCTCATTTCCGCACCAGCGGCCGTCGGTACAGCCTCCGAAAATAAAGATGTCCGGTTGTAAATCGCGAAGCAATGAGTGTGTGTTCTCCCAATCGTAATAGGTTCTTGCATCCACACGCCGCTCCTGACTCTTTGAGCCACCATAATATCCGTCACCACCGTTGGCACCGTCTTTCCAGAACTCGAAGACCGGCCCGTAATCGGTAAGAATCTCCCTGATCTGATTACGGTAATAATCAACATATTCCGGAGTGCCATAGCGGTCATCATGGCGGTCCCATGGAGACAGATATACACCGAACTTCAGGCCGTGATTCTTTGCAGCCTTGGATACAGCGTCCACAACATCACCCCCGCCATCTTTCCATACACTGTTCTTTACGCTGTATTCCGTATATTCACTAGGCCAAAGGCAGAAGCCGTCATGATGCTTTGCTGTAAGTACCACACCCTTCATTCCTGCCGATTCAAACACATCCATCCACTGGTCTGCATCCAATTCTGCAGGGTTGAACACGGATGGATCGGAATTTCCGAGCCCCCATTCCATATCGGTAAAAGTATTGGTGGTAAAATGCACAAAGGCATAAAACTCAAGTTCCTGCCAGGCAAGTTGGACTTTGCTGGGTGTAGGGCCGTATGGAACCGGAGGATCCACCTGCGAGCATGCTGCAAAAAGTGGAATCAATGCAAAGAGATGACGCAGTTTCATTGCTTTAAATCTGAACATTGTATTAAAAAGAATCATAAAAGGTCACAAATGCTGATTGCTGATAGCAAGTTATCGAAAAAAACATCAACACGCAAGAAAGCGCCGGCAAAATATTTCTCATTACGACCTTCCGGCAGCTCTCCATCCAAAGATATTTATCACAACGAAACAAAGCAATGGAACGATGAACGAAAGATGTACTGCAGGATAACCGGCAATCTCTTTCAGATCAATGATACTTGCCTGCAAGACAGGGAGCACTGCACCGCCTAGAATGGCCATTACGATGCAAGCGGCGCCTATTTTCGAATCTTCGGCATCTATTCGGCCGAGAGCCAGCGCGTAGATGGTAGGATACATGAGTGACATACATGCCGACACACCCACCAGGGCATACAATCCGAGCCTGCTCTGACATGACATCACAACGGCAAGCAACACAATTGCGGCCATCGAGAACATGGCAAGAAAACGGCCGGGATTAAAATATTTCATCAGGAATGTACAGACGAAGCGACTTGAACAGAATATGATCATAGCAATAATGTTGTATCGCTGTGAAGCGACTTCTGCCGCCTGCTCTGCCATACCCTCTGCCATGAGAATGCGTGTACCATATTGGATGATGAAAGTCCAGCACATAATCTGGGCACCGACATAAAAAAACTGAGCGACAACACCTTCTCGATAAATCCTGTTGTTCCAAAGGTGATGAAAAGTCTCGGAAAGGCGTCGGCGCGGTCCTTCGCTTCCGTCTTCTTCGCGAGGCATACGCACAAAGAAAATCAGCAGTAAAACCGCCACAATGACTATGACCACGAGAAGGTAAGGCTTGATCAAAATACTGAGATCATGTTGTTTTACGGCTTCAAAGGCTTTAGGATCAAGTTGCATCCTTTCTGCAGAACTCATGGGATCAAGACGGGCTTGAATGAAATTCATAGCTACGAACATTCCCACAAGCGAACCCAGGGGATTGAATGCTTGTGCCAGATTGAGACGGCGCGTAGCGCTTTCGCGATGGCCCATCGACAGAATAAAAGGATTGGCGCTGGTTTCAAGGAAGGCCAGTCCGCATGTCATGACAAGATAAGCTGCCAGGAAAGGATAGAATGTGCCTGATTCCTTTGCAGGGAAAAAGAGCAGAGCCCCGACAGCATATACAAGGAGGCCTATCAGGATACCGGCTTTATATGAAAAACGACGGACAAACAAGGCGGCAGGTAAAGCCATCAGAAAATATCCACCATAAAATGCAGCCTGAACCAAGGTGCCTTCAGCCACACTCATACGGAATATCTTTGAAAAGGCTTTAACCATTGGATTCGTTATATCATTGGCAAAACCCCATAAGGCGAAACATGATGTTATCAAGATAAATGGAAGCAAATACTTCCGTGTTAAAATCGGTGCTGAGGATTTCATTATTATTTTGAGTTGATTTATCTATTGGCCGGATCCGCCTTTATCATCCCGGATGCTATGATCCTTTCTTTAGGAAAGACACTGTAAGCTGCAGCAAGAAGTGCATCCACCTGTTGAGCCGACATAGGAGATTGATGTGCATAATGCCATTGAAGCCCAAGTCTTTCATACTTGGTCTGGCAAACTCCGTTAAAAGCACATAACTCCCAACGTTCAACCACATCTGAAAGATGGGAGGACAGATAATTTCCAATCCTGCGTATATTTTCATCTGTTGCCGTGGCACCAGGTATGAGTGGCGTCCTGATCCATAGACGGACTGTTCGGGAAGAAGTCCGGATATAATGAGCAACATAAAGTAAATTGGAGAGGATACGCTCATTGGACAAGCCCGTATAATGCATATGCTGCTCAGAATCAAAAATCTTCAAATCATACAGCACATAGTCCGTATATGGCAATATTGCCTCCAGATTCTTTTGCGGGGCCGCTCCACAAGTATCAAGAGCCGTTGAAATACCACGGGATTGAAGGGATTTGAAAATTTCCACTATGAACCCGTACTGCAATAGAGGCTCCCCACCGGAAAAAGTAACTCCGCCTGAATTCTCCTTATAGAAACACTCATCTTTCAAAAGTTCTCTCAACAAACTTTCAAAATCGTACGATTGCGCTTCCGGAGCCAATGCCTCTGACGGACACGCTTCGGTACATCTGAGGCAGGCAAGGCATTTATTCCTGTCTATGTGCACTCCTTCGCCATCCATACTTAGCGCTCCGTTTTTACAGGCGTCCTTACATGATGCACAACCTATACAATGCGTCTTGTCCCACCATGGTTCATTCCTCTTGGATATGGATTCCGGATTCTGGCACCACAGACAATGAAGCGGACATCCCTTGACAAAAACCGTAGTACGGATACCCGGCCCATCATGGGTTGTACCATGTGATACGTCAATGGCAGAGAGTGTCATTTGTCCTGCAACTTTTTCATTATCACCTTTTCAGCTCATTGTCTGATGATTCACACGATCCACAAAATCCCGCTGATAATCTTTCGACATGGTAACGAAACGGGCGCAGTAACCCGTAACTCTGACTACAAGGTTTTGATATTCAGGCTTCTCGGGATGTTCTATGGCATCCTCAAGTTTCTTCAGATCAAGTATGTGGAAATTAATCTGCATTCCGCCACCTTTGAAAAAGGCATTGGAGAAGTCCCGTATATAAGCATATCTTTCCTCCTTGCCGTCAAAGAATTTCGGTTGTATGTCCACCTGTATGGAACCTCCCATGAACTTTCTCATATCAACCGAAGATGCTGAATTTGCCAAAGGAATAAGTCCGCGTTTGCTTGCTCCCATCTGCGGATTGATACCATGAGCCAAAGGATCTCCCTTATGACGACCATCCGGTGAAGCCATGAATGTATCCTTTGCCTCCACATGAGTCATGAAAGAGAAAAGTGACGGGCGCATAGGTTGTGCCCCACGCTGGTTGTAATAGCCCTCGGCAACCTGCTGCATCGTATCACAGACTCTGACAAACATATCGTCCGCCACGTCATTTCCATTACCATATTTAGGCTGACAAAGGAAACGCTGGCGCATTATCTCGTTGTCTTTCCAATCTTCACCACATGCCTTTACCACATCGGAAAGGCTATACATCTTCTTCTCGAACACCAGTTCCCGTATTGCGGTAAAAGAATCCGCTACATTAGGAATTCCCAATACATTGAGTGAACTATACTGCCAATCCACTCCCCTGGGAGCATCCAAGTCAAGTCCGCGTTCTATAGGTCCATAAGAAATCAGCGACGTGTACATCTCCGGCTGGCTTTCACCGCGTACCTGGTCAATGGCCGCTTCTGCAGCCTGATAAGCCTTCATTGTGCGGTGAAGTTCATTCACATAAATTTGATAGAGAGATTCAAAATCAGCCACATTCTCTTCTACAGCCTTACGCAAAGCCCGTTGCATCACTTCAAACACACGGATCTCGCTCGTGTCATGACCGCACCATTCCTGCCCGGGTATGCAATACCATTGACAACCGGCATAAACCACTTTCCAGGCCTCTTCTTCAGGTATTCCCACACGAAGTTGTGACGCATACATCAGATCCCAATTCACCAATACGGGAATACTTTCACCATGGCGGGCCAGGACATCACAAGCATATGCGTAATAATCCGGATCTATATCCGAATGCCACATCACACCCAGATTGTTGTAATCACCTATCAGATCGTACGCCTCAAGAGCCACCCAGCTCATCTCGTTCGTAGCATCTTTCCCTGATGCGTCGCGTCCTGAAAAAGAGAAAAACTGTCCTCTGAGTTTCATATACATCTCAGCCAGATATTCACGGGCCATTTTTCTCGTCAACGTTCCTTCCTCCATCCCCTTCTTATAGAAAGGCATCATAAAGAGATCCAGCCGTCCATAACCATTACCATGACCCACTACACGATCGAACATAATGGAAAACTGAATGGCCTGTACAGCTTCATAATAAGTGTCAGGGGCTTCATGAGCTATCTTACGGCAGCATGCCGCTATCTGAGCGAAACGGGCTTTCTCTTCCGTATCCGCTGCCTCTTCATAAAGTTTCTCCGCTAAAGCAGCATAGTTCTCAATATAGTGGATACAGCCCAGGCAAACATGTTCCAACCCTCGAAGATACGATGCACGACGTTCGTTCTTAAGGTCGGTATATTTCTGAAGACTCTTCCTTATGCGTTCAAGAATACGGTCATACCCTTGCGTCAAAATGATTTCAAGATCAGGGCAAGTATGTCCATAGGCTGCAGGTATGCCGCCCAAACTGACCGACTCGTCATATTTCCTGCATATTTCTTCCGCATTGTCCGCCTGCCGCCATCCTTGCTGACCACAGGGACGCACACAACCAATTTCCCAATAAATCTCACCCACAATTGTTTCGCAAGGGTAAATATGAGGTTCCATGTTTTCGAGTAGAAAGCGGAAATCCTCCCCCCATTGCTCGCTGCTCATTCTATAGCCCTGCTTACGGCTGGGCATCTCATCCATCTTTGGAAACGGTCCGATGTGCAACCAGCATCTATGATCACCATAATCACCGAACTGGCGCATTCCACCTGGCTTGGAAAGTTCCTGATTGCGAGCCTCAAGCGTCTTGATGCGTTCCGATTGCTCAAATTTCGGAACAAACGATAATTTATAATTTTCTTCCATATTCTTTTTTTATGCGAACAAAAATTAAAAACTGTTTCTACTATTACCAATCGGTGTCTGACAGCTTTTGAAGCACCTGGACCGCTGCCTCCAGCAATAAGTTCCTAAGAATAGAATTCAGCTCCATAAATTTTGAATTAAGGCGCGAATGCGGCGAAATTCTTGATTATAGGCTTTGCCTTGCAGTTGCTTACCGTCAACTTGATTTTCGAGACTTTGACCTGATCGAAAACTTCTATGTGCTTGTTGCCGATATTGCTGCCGATTGCGATTGCGATCCACGAACCATCCTCAGTCTGACCCTCCACGGTGAAGTCAAGCACACGCTCGCCGAATGCAATGTCCTCCTGAATGACGACCCTGTTGATGTTCTCCGGCTTACTGAACTTCAGCACGAATTCGGTGCCTTTGCCGGAAACAGATTTGACAGGGTTGCCGTATTTTTCCTTCAGGCTTTTTCCGAATTCTTCCAAGCGGGCCACATCCCCTTCTGGAACACGTCCACTTGGATCGATTACAAGCCCGAGAAGCATATTGGTATTGCGGCCGACGCTGGTTTCGTATTTGTTCATCAGTTCGTCGACAGAGAACAACTTGTCATCTTCGCCTTCCGACCACATCCAGCCGCCTTGCCTGGTGTCGTTGTGCCGAAGTGTGAAATCGGATTCTCCTGGTATCCACTTGCTTCCGAACGGATCTCCGTTCTTGCCAGTATATTCGGTCATGCCGTCGTCCACGGTGCCGCCGCTGCAAGTTGCCCAGCAGGGGTAGGGTGCCTCTCCACGCTCATTGCCGACCCATCTCAAACAGTTTTTGTGTCCTTCAGGACCCTGGAACGCTATTGTCTCAGGCTGGAGCTTTTCCATCAGGGAAATCACATTCACACCGCCGTTCTCCATGGCAAGTACACCGCCGTCGAACCATATTTCAAACAGGTCTCCGTAGTTGCTCCAGAGCTCCGTCAGCTGTTTTTCCACCACTTTATTATACTCTTCCTGGGTGTACGGGCTGTTTTCCTGAACCAATCCCGGATTGTTTACATAATAATAGCCGTTAGCCGAGGTGCTCGCGTATATACCGGGCTTGATGCCGTATTTTTTACAGGACTCGACAAAGTCCTTGACAATGTCGCCCTTGCCGTTCTTCCATGGGCTGTTCTTTATGCTGTAATCGTGTGCTTCTGTGGGCCAGAGGCTGAATCCGCAGCAGTGCTTTGCAACCAGAACGGCGTATTTGGCGCCTATTTTCGATGCCGCCTCCAACCACTGGTCAGTGTCCAGATCTGTGGGATTGTAGGTCGATGCATCAGGATGGGTCCCCCAATGGCGCCATTCGTAATCCGGATTATAGACCTGCATGTCGTAAGCATACATGACACCGATCTCGTCATTGGCCCATTCAATCTGCTTTTCGTTGGGGACCACTATGCCTTCAACGTTGTCGTTATTGCCGCAGGACATAAAAGCCAGGGCTGCAGCAGCGATATAGAATACTTTTTTCATATGCTAATAATAATGTCAGATCCATGAACGTGGCAGACGCGGACATCGTGGCGTTCGGGAGCTGAGAAGGATTCATTTTAATTTGAAAGTGACTGTGCTTCCAGCTTTCACTTTGACCTTCTGAGTCCAATCCATATATGCATTGTCTCCAAGAGGTTCCCCGGCCTGCGTCCCGTTTTCTGACATGACCGTCACTTCGGCGTCGAATTCTGTAGGATTATGGACTGAGAGTCTGGTGATAGTCCCGTTTTTGAAAAGCGGTGTCACTTCGACATGGTCGAATACATATATCTTGCCCGTATCCTCGCGAATATATATCCCGGGTATCTCTATCGCCATCAATGCTCCGTTTGTTTCAGTCCATCCGGTTTGCCAGTCATCCGCACGTGAGCCGCGGCTGGCCGCGTCACAATATGTGAGACGTTCTGTGATTTTACCATTAGGCTGGATACCCTCGGTATGGGCATGGATCACGTCGCGCAGCAGATCTGCATATATCACATTCCCTGTGGCTCGGTACAATTTGAAGAGAGCGTCCAGGGACTGGGTGCAAGATCCCGGGGCGGCGTGCTTATTTTGGGTGCTCGCCCATACTGCTCCGGTAAGGTTGGCCCCCAGCTTGGCGAGCGGTGTATCCTCCGGCAGACGGTAAGGAAATGAAACCACCCATGTGGCAAATAGATTGGCCAGGTCTTCGGACTGTTTCAGATACGCCCTGTCGCCAGTGACTTCATAAAGGGTCATCAAGGCGGTCATGAATGAAGCGGCCGTTTCCGAATCAGCATTCTGGAGAATATCGCTGCAGCCTCCGGACGTAAATCCAAGCTTGGAAAAAGAATCATAGTAATAAGCTGCAGACTGACGCGCAATGTCCAGGTATAAAGGATTATTGAAATATACGGAAGCCAGAGCCATTCCACCTGCAGCCATCACGCCGCTGGTAGTATTGTATACCGTCACATCACCGGATTCCACATCCAGATAATTTCCCCAGGTCCCTTCCTTCTGCCATGTCCTGACAAATGCGTCGGCCAAAGCTTTCACCCTGTCCTCATACTCAGGCAGAATGCAGGATGATCTGCCCTGCTTTTTCAATAAGTTGAATTGTTTGACAAGCCAATAGAGCAGGTCGGCATTCCGTCTTGTCAATCCGATTCCGGGATTCAACCTCGCGCCGTCACGGAAGAGGACTTCCCCATCTGCGCCGATGGTATCATAAAAATAACCGCTGGCACCATATCCTCTCAGAAGGGCGAAATCAAAAGTATTCATCACCCTTTTAAGATGAAAGTCATCTCCAAGCACAAGCATCGGATATGTATTTATAAGACCGCCGATCCAGCCATATGCCATCCAATCAGCATCCTCAGGACAATAATACTGCCATCTGTCACCTTCAAGATATCGTTCATCGATATTCCGGTCCATAATTGAGAGTACTTCGCTCATAGGTACCAGATTGCGCGGAGCCGTCTGAATGCAGTGGGGTTTCCTTTCCTTCATGAAGCATGAAAGGAAGGCCGGAAGGTCTTCTGCATCATTTTCGATTTTTGTCACCCGTATCACCAGCCTGTCACCAGGCTCGAAATCCAGTCCACGGTCCGGGCTGGGACTGAAGCCGATAAACTCAGGTTTGAGTTCCCTGACACCCGGGGCACTGATGACAAAACTCGCTACAGACCTGTCCCATGATTCTTCAACAATCAGAGCATGGTCTTTGACCTCGTTTTTCCAGTCGATACCCTGGTCGGTGAAAAGAAAAGTACCATGTCTTCCTTTACGGTCATAATATGCAATGACAGGAGTCGTAGTATTGCAGACACTGACTTCCAGACGGGACTGTGCTCCGAACTCCGGGGAAAGCTGGGGGATCGGGTTGGAAGTCAAAGCCAGATCCCTGCGGTGGAAGTCAGACTTGTCAAGGCCTGTGGCATAGTCACGGTTGACTATCCTCTGACGGTTCCCATTGTAAACGACGGCAGGTATCATGACATAATTGTCACTGCACCAATCATATTCATCGAATGCAACCGCAACTCCGGCGCTCTGCATCGGACGCTTTGCCTCAAACACATACTGAGTCCCGCCATATTCGGTATCGGGAACAGCTTTCACCATCCAATCATCAGAATCAGGGCCAATAAGGGTACACTCTTTCAGATGGGAGCCTTCATACCTACACCCCAGAAGCCTGACACCGACTTCGGGATTCCTCTGCTGGGGCAACCAGCTCTGAGCCTCTGCCGGGGAAAGAGTCAGGCAAAAACAAGCCATGATAAAGACTGCTTTTTTACTCATACTCACTTTGTAAATTCTATTTTTAAGATTTACTTATCAATTACTGCTCTCATAGAACTTGACATCGGAAAGTACAGGGCAGGCCTTCGAATCGAGGATGTTGATGCGGACGGCCGTCGCCACCACGTCATCGAATCTGAGAAGACGCTTGTGACCTATGGTCGTCGCGGCAGCCACCTCTTTCCAGGCTCCGCTCTCATCCTGCGCCTCAATGTTGAAAGAGGCGATTCGCTGTCCCAGAGGGAGATACTCACGCAGCATCGCGCGGTTCACAACCGTCGGCTGCTTGAAGGTGAATGTCAGAGATGCGCTGGTGCAATCGTCATCGGTCGTCCAGTATGTCTCATGGTCATCATCAAGCACCTGCTTTGTGCTGTACGCCTTGCTGCCGCCGCGGACCTGAGTGGCCTCAACTTTCTTTATCCCGTCGTTTACACAATTCTCGAACTCCTTCTTAAGCAACTCCGCGAAACCCTCAAGTGATCGTACATCCTCGTCGCTGAAAAGGCCCTTGTCATTCGGCGGAATGTTGAGTATGAGGTTGGCTCCGCGGCCGACCGATGTATAGTAGATATCAAGCAAAAGTTCAGGGGACTTCACCTTGCTGTTCTCGCTCTCATGCCAGAACCAGCCAGGACGGATGCTCACGTCAACCTCAGCAGGCACCCAGTCGGTGCCGTTCTCATCGCCATGGTTGAGGATATTATCTTTATCGTATATTCCAGGAAAAAAATTGGCACGGACTATCTTTCCCCAGTTGGTCTCCCCGACAAACCCGCTCTCGTTACCGCACCAGCGCACATCAGGACCGGCATCACTGAAGATGCAGGCGCCCGGCTGCAGCTCATGGACGAGGGCATTCGTATTCGGCCAGTCATAATATGTACGTCCGTCAATCTGACGTTTCTCCCGTGCGCCACCATAATATCCGTCACCTCCATTGGCACCGTCCTCCCATACCTCGAAGACTGGACCATAATTGGTCAGGAGCTCACGTAACTGATTGCGGTAGTATTCGATATATGCAGGAGTGCCGTAACGCAGGTCGTGACGGTCCCACGGAGACAGATAAACGCCGAACTTCAGGCCGTACTTCTGCGCAGCCTTTGCGACATCACCGACAAAGTCACCCTTGCCGTCTTTCCAGGAACTGCTCTTCACGCAATAGTCCGTATAGGCGGACGGCCATAGGCAGAAACCGTCGTGATGCTTGCAAGTAAGGACTACTCCCTTCATGCCGGCATCCTTCAGCAAAGGCATCCACTGCTCGGGATCAAACTCACTCGGATTGAAAATATCGGGATCGGCATCGCCATATCCCCACTCCAAGTCATTGAAAGTATTGGTAGTGATGCAGATGAATGCATAGGATTCCAGCTCGTGCCACGCCAGTTGCCGCTCCGACGGCACCGGACCATAAGGCTCGGGGGACGCAATCCGTCCACAAGCTGACGACACCAGGACCACTGCCGCCAGCAACAAGTTACAAAGGATCGAATGAGATTTCATAAGATATGTATTATTCGAGTTTAATTCCCTTGTGGATGACCAGGCCGATGTATTCATTACCACCTTTCCTGCCATTATACCACAGCAGCCAACGTTTGTTTTCCCTATCAAGTACGACAGACGGCTTATAGCACGCATCGCCGTCCCATGCACCCTGATCAGGCTCAACCAGAGGATTGGATTCAAGACGTTTCCATCCGGTGATGCCATCCTTTGAGATGGCGGCACCGATACGCGCCGTATTGATATCCGTATAGCCGATATAGAACAGAGCGTATGAGCCATCGTCCAATCTGTGCACCTCACAACCACCTATCCTGTCCTGGTCCCACTCTCCGGCCTCGCCATGTACAAAGATAGGATTAAGGGACGAACGGTCCCAATGCACGCCATCTTTCGATTCAGCATAACAGAGCACATTCGGCTCGTAGGTCTCGCCGGCAGAATACCACATACGGAACACCCCGCGTTCCTCGTCACGGAGCACATATGGATTCATGACGGAAGCTCCTTCGAAATCCAATTCAGGTTCAAGGACAGGATGCCTGACCACACGTGAGAAATGGATGCCATCATTAGAGACGGCATATCCTATACGGCTGGAGTCACGGGCCTGACCTGTGTACCACATATGGTATTTCCCATTCCAGAACAGGGTGCAGCTGCGGTTGAGATTGTCTTCCCAGCCACTGGTGCTGTCATACTCCAATACTATGGCAGGGTCAGTCCAGTGGATTCCATCATCGCTTCGCGAAAGCGCGACAGCTTTTTTAGGACGCCATGAGAAATACATGTTATAGCGGGCGGAACCTTCCCGGATGACATTCACATCGAAGCAGGTGCCCAGTTCGGAATTGCCCAGCACAGGATTGCCTTCATATTTCACCCAGTTTTTCTTAATATCAGAAGAATGTACATATCCATTCTTCTCTGCTATCACCTTTTTCAGAAGCTGTATTTCTTCCGGATCATAAGGGGTCATGTCGCCACGGAAGATGTCATGCTGCCATGGGCCTGTATAAGGGCCCATTTCCGGTCTGTGGCCCCATGGAAGATGAGTCTGGTTCTTGCCGTTGACAAGTCCCCACATCATGCAGTCGCAATCGGCATCCTTCAAGGCTGGGAGAACGTCTTTGATTGTGGAGTTATTGATGCGATGCATCCATTCCGTCAGGATGACTGGACGTCCGTAAGCTTTCATGCGGCGGAACATATCCAAGGTCGCCTCGGCAGGAGCATAGATGTGGAAAGTGATTATATCCGAATTCTCGCTCAGGAAATTGTTAAGTTCCTCATTTCCGTTCCAGATGCTGGATGTGATCGGCTGCGAAGGGTTCACTTCGCGCGCCCATCTGAAGACACTGCGGAGCAGAGGCCACTCACTCTTGCCGTTCTGGGCATAATGGATAGGTTCATTGTAGAGGTCCCACGCCATGATGCGGTCGTCGTTCTTGAATGTCGTCATCACATCCTTTACAAATTTCTCGATCAAAGGGTGCGTCCTTTCGTCAAATGTCATCGAATAGCCCGGAGACGGGGACCATGCCCAACCGTACCAACCCTCAAGAGGCTCGCCCTGAGGACCGGTCTTCGGGTCGGTATTGGCGCCGCATGCGACGGGCTCGATAAAAATTGGCATCACTTTGACACCGTGCCTGTCGCATATGTCGAGGAATGTCCGGAAATTTTTCTTGAACTTTTCCGGATGTTCGGCGTATACTGCATACTGAAGTACGACCCTTGCACAGTTCAGTCCGCATTCTTCCATAAGCGTCATTTCATCATCTATGGCTTTTCTGGAAAAAGTGGACGGATCCCACATCTCGGTCCAATTGATAGCATATGCGGGAATATAGTTCACTCCGCAGAACCATGGGTTATTTTCCGACCATTCATTGGCTTTCTCAACTGACCATTGCTGTGCATTTACACAGACCGACATGGCCAGAAGGATACATGACACTAAAATACACTTGATACGCATATAATATTGATTTTTACATTTCCTGTGGTATAACTACCGGAGATGAATATGTATCTTCCATTTTGCTAAAAGCATAACATTAACGGTTTCCCTGATGTTTATTTCTAATCCGCAGGAAACTCGTAGTGACGTATCGGAGAGAAATGTTTGACACCGATCAGCATTTCCTCACCATCTCTCAGACCTGTCAGAGTGTAATTGAATCTGATGGCAGCAATACCGTTGGTATAATTGAGAATCACTTCCCTGCCTTCCGCCTCAAGGGTTTCAAGCAGATAGTAGTCTTTGTCATAGTGGCGCAAGGCAGTCCCCCCGTCATATTCGAGGTAATCTCCTGCATCTGCGGTGACATTGAATTTCAACCCGCGGAACTCAAGTCCTTCGAGCCGGCCATGATCGTAGCAGTCACCCACCCTGATACGGAAATGCATCGGCTCGTACAGAACCGGATCTTCCTTGAACGGAGAGCCTACATCCGTCATCATTATCGAACTGTGGCGATAAGTCCCGGGGGCTGTCTTCCGCACATCATCACGAATCGAAAGATCCTCATGATAGATGCCAAGTTCAGTGAGAATCCATTTTCCGTCCTTCTTCTCAAGGTGCCAGTCAGTCCTCTCCTCACGCATCCTGGTCCGGATTTCTTCGGGAACATCCACGGTGGAACGCAAATCCTGCCAATCACGTACCTTGTCGAGGAATGAGTTCAGTTTCTCGCTGTACGGGGTCTGAAGATGGATGCACATTCCAGCATCGTATGCAATCATACGTGAAAGTATGAACTCCACATCTTCCGGAAGGGATGGTTCGATATGCTGATGACCGTCACGTATGATATACCAGCCAAGCATGTTAGGGAGCAGATTCCTGTCAAACTTGTACTGATTGCGGGCACGGTAGTTATACATTCCTCCCCTGAATCCGGAATCCCAGCAGGCCTCCCCCCAGTTGAAATAACTGTGGGCATGCCAGCGATAGTGGGACGGAGTCGAAGCATCACATATCAGCTCGCTTCCGACAGTGTCGAAAACCCTTTTGACATAAGAAGAACAAGCAAACTCGCCAAGTCCTGTCCAAAAACAGCCCTCCATACCATCGAAACTTATCCTTCGAATCCTGGCATCCTTGATCAGATTGGCGATATTATCCGCCATTTCTCCCTGGAGCTTATATGAAGGGGAAACGGTCGAATAGCCGTCATCCGGCAAATGAGAAAGAATCTCTCCCGCCTTGTATGAAGCGGCTCTGGTACCGAAAGCCCCCCTCCGGCAGCCTGTAAGGCACATACGGTCCTTGTCGAAATAGCTGTAACTTATCAGTTCATCACCAAGCCTGACAGCATTGAACATGCTTTTGAGAGCATAGTTTTTTTCTTCTCCGATGAATATCTCCGTATCCGTCACGGACAGATCTTTGAGGATAGGTGTATGGTCGTAAGCCAGAATTCCCTTGTCAGGTACAGGCGTCACGAAAGGATCATCGATGTGCATGAAATTGCTGAGCGTATGGAAACCGATGTTGACATCATGTTCATGGGCATACTCTATCACGGACTTGAACTCTTCCAGTCCGCCCGGATACATCTGCCTGTTGATACCGAAATGACCCCATGTCTCGAACGGATCATTGAAATATACCCAATGTACACCTGCACGCTCAGCCATCTTCACCTGCTCCTTGATTTCCGCAGAACCGTCAGGGAATTTCAGGCCCCTCACGCCTGATGGACCGAATACGAAATAAAGGTCCGAGGCATGTCTGGATGTCTTGGCCCACTCTCCGTCTATTGTCGGATGAGGCAGGCCTTCCTCTTCTTCAAGCTTGGAAATATCTTCAAGCAGAGATTCAGGGTCGGAGGCGCAGGTCAGCACTATCGCGGCACCTTCTATGCTCCCTTCCGGGGCCGGGACAGGCTCAACCACGACATTTCTGTAAGAATTCAGTCTTTCGAGAACCCGCGGCCGCGTCATATTGCCGGCCGAGCAGCTGAGATAGACCGTGCCGTCCTCAAGAACCGCAACCTTATCTCCCGGGGAATGGAATGGAGTGCCGTTGGTGAAAACAAGATCGCATTCCCCTTCGGTCTTAGGATTGAGCGACTGTATACAGACTAGGGCGCCATCCGTGCGCCACGCCGCTCCGACCATTTCGCCCGCCTCAGTACAATCAGGGCAGACGAAAGGGCCGAACACGAATCCGTCGATCTCATCAGGAATGGACGCTACGCTCAGGCGCAGGCTCCCGTTTTCACGATAGGACGCATCCAGAAGCACATCACAGCAATCGAAACCGAGCTTGATCTGTCCTTTCGACACCTTGGCCGAAACCGGGGCCTGAAGGGCTCCGTCCTTAAGCACAAGACCGACGGAGGAACGGGATATATACTCCGTCCCGTTGCAGCGAAGCGTCAATGTGCCGTCACCGGCAATCTTGAACCGCATCCCGGAAGTACACCCGGCAAGTCCGAGGAGCAAGGTGACAGAAATAGATAGGAGTAAATTTCTCATATCACTGTTCGAGGTATTTTACGGTGGAGAATATACCGTCGGCTATCTGCCCGTAGCCGACATCGGAAGGATGGACGGACTCGATAAAGACTTCCTTCTCTGCAACTTTCTGACGCGCAGATACGTTCTCCACATAGAATGGGAAACCGTACTTTCTGTCGCACCAAAGACCTGCGGCGGATATGGTCACATTGGAGGAATAACGGCCCTCGTCAAAAGTATCGATCAGCGCCTTACGAAGAAGCTTCGAGACTTTTTCCATTTCTTCCATGGAAGTGCGCGGAGTGATGCCACCGGCCCACATCGCCCATCCGTCCTGCATTGCGCATGTCGTAGGCTCAAGGACCAGCACGATGCGGGCCTCCGGATACGACGCGGCTATTTCATCAACAAGAGCCTTAGCGGCAGCAACGATGCCTTTGATCTTCGCCTTGCTGAGGCTGTACTGATCCAGCTGGTTTTTTGCCCAGTCCGAAAGGTCATTTATGCCGAACATGATGGTTGCATAATCGAGCGAACCGTCCTTCATGCCGTTCGCGGCCAGATACGCCTTCATGCCGCCGGCTTCAGCGAACATCCTCGACGGATAAGGGAATGTCTGGCCATTGTCCGCGCAATTGCGAACCTCCGGGTCAACCGTTGAAATCTTATGGCCGCAGAACGTGAACGAGGCGCCGCCATTGGCGTCGAGAAGGCGCTTCAGCTCGGTTGTTATAGTCTTGTTCCCGTCCTTGAATGCGCAACGCTCCTTATGCGAGGAGACTCCGTCCGAGCCGCCGAACGACTGCCATGTGCGGCTGTCACCCATCATCAGAATGTTCTTCCTGCCGTCTCCGGCCTTGGCGGAACAGACATGGACACGCGTCTTCACATCGGATATGACTTTCCTGTCAGCGGTCCTGCGGCTCACTATGCGCAAGAGATATGTGTTGCCGGCCTCAGATTCGGCCGGGGTGAATCTTATGCCCCGGTCCATGTTCATGAGTCTGACGTCCATCCCGATCTGATTGATGCCGGACATATCTGTCAGCAGGGTTTCGAAATAGACCGATGTATCACCTTCGTCCACATTGGCTATGGAACTCCACCACAGATTGCATTCAAATCCGGCCGCGACATGTATGTCGGCGGGAATGATGATCTCTCCGTACTTAAGATCTTTCATGCCGGCAGAAGCGGCGGCTGAAGTGATGAGGGCGGCAACTGCCGCCAGCAACAGTTTTTTCATAACAGATTATTGTATTACGAACAGGAAGCCCTTGCCCTGAGGGATCCTGAGACCCTGAAGTGATGGGGATGCTTTCTCATTCTGGAAATCCGTGACCGCAGGCTGGAAGACACTGACCTTCGACGGATCGAGACCGAGACGTTCCCAGTCAATGTCAATGTTGCAGACGACATCAGAGTCACCCCAGCATGCCACTGCAAGTATGGCACTATTCTCCCCCTTGTACAGGGATGCCCTGACCATGTCATTGTCCACCGATACAGGACAACGCTCGTCCCAATATCCTATCAGTTCCTTGGAAGCAATATCATACTTATCCCAGAAATCCCATATGTAGTTAGGATAGTTCCCTGCCCAGCCGGCACGGTTGGTCATGCCGTATATCATTCCTCTCCAGCGGTTTCCACCATCCTGAAGCATCTGCCCCGGAAGCCCGAAAGGTATGGACGCGACCTCTATGAGCCAATGGTCGGGCATGCGGTTGTAATCACGCCCCTCTCCTATCCAGGTCAGATCCATGTAAGGGAGCAGATCCATATAGATATTGAGGCAGTTCGCATATCCGGCAGCTTTGCAGAAATGGTTCCACGAATGCATGTCGATGCGTCCCGCAGGACGGTACTTGTCTATGAGCCTCCTAGCGCGGCGGACAGTCACACGGTCAAGGGCGGAGTCATCCACATATACACCGTCAATCTCCATATTGCGGAGCATCCAGTCAAGACCGCCGATGTAGAAATTGTTGAGACGGCTGTCCGGAGTGGTCAGGACGGAAAGATCTATTTCACCTTTGAAACGGCCCAGGTTGATATCGTTGTACCACGCAGGGATATAGTTTTCCTTCATGTTGGTCTTAAGCCATTCGGAAGGGCCGTTCCTGTGGATCATGGTGCGGCATTCGTTGCCCGGACCGGGGAACAGCACCTCACCCTGAAGCGAATTGAACGCCCAGAATTCAGGGATGTTCTTGGTGAGCTCGCGCGTGGTATAGTAGACTTTCAACCTCTGTCCATGCTCATGAGCATCCCTGACGATCATATTGAGAGTGTCAATATTCTCATCCAGATATGGATAGTTGATGAAAGGATAATGAGACGATGCATGGTGGATGTTGATAATGTTGGCCTTGAGTTCGCGGGACTTCTCCAATTTGTCGAATTCATCCGGAGTACCTCCGTGGAAATAGCGGTCGCCATACTTGATATCCTTGTTCACAAGCTTGAACGGAGTGAGCAGCAGCTCGAAATCGAAATGCAGTTCATCACCCTTCGCCATATGCCTTTCGCCGGAGAAGGCCTTGACAGTGGCACCGTCACCGCAACCGCAGATATCGACTCCGCCCCTGCCTCCGTTGCTCCATGAGGCAGGCTCGACGATACGGCCGAACTCGTAGTAAATGTTGACAAGAGGTTTCTTGTAGTTCTCATCCTTGAGCATGAGACGGATACCGCCATCCACATTGCCTATCCACAGCATGTCCTGATGCTTTGTGACATCCCATTTCCAACTGTAGTCCCCCTCCGGGCGCAAGCCGCCTTCGAGGCCGAGTCCCATCGTATAGACGGAATTGCTGGAACTGACCGGCATCACAAGGCTTATATCCTTTATATCCAGCCCCTTGCAGGACTTGACAGTGACATCGTAATTCACCCATCCGTCAAATTCAAGCACAGCTTTGTAGGATATGGTGAGTTCTTTCGACTTGTTGGCACCCGTCCATGACACGGCGGCTTCGCTATCGTTGAATGAAGGCTTTCCGTTCTTAAGCACCAGAGCACTGCCATCGGCCAGAATGACCTTGAAAGCCATAGGTCCTGACAGGACCTCGACCCCCTTGTCGTTGAAGGTCTCGACCGATTTGTTGAAATATGACTTGAACCCTGCCGGGAAACCGTCCTCACCCACAGTCAGTTCACGTCCAAGCAACTTTATCACGTTCCCCTCACGGGAAAGAGGTTCGAATCCTCTGGTCACCGTAGGTTCCTGTCCGAGGGTGCTGTTGAGCCAGTACATACGGTTCATGTGCTTGCCGCTGGAGCAGCCTTTCTCCTCTAAGTTTCCATCTTCGACTGTGATGCTGAGAGGAATTCTGACCTTGCCCCGGGAACTGCGGACAACGACCTTGCCCTGATAGACTCCAGGCTTGACGCCATCGAGGTCAACGCCGATCCAAAGCGGCTGCAGTTTTCCGGCGGCGATATCGACGGATTTGGTGAAAGGGACCGCATTGCTGCTTATTCCACCGTTATTGAAGCAGGTCATGACATCCTTGCCTATCGTCCTTCCTCCGGATGCCTTGAGAGCTTTGAACACGACGCGCACATCGGTAAGAGCCTCATATGCCTTTACTCCAATTTGATAAGTGAAATATTCACCTGTCGTTGCCTTGAGCACACCGGACTTAGGGCTCCAGGTAGCGATGGAGTCAACAACTTTGATAGAATAGTCACGGCTTTCAAGCACTGCGTCAAAAGCACGGTTACCGGCTTGCAGGGACATAGCTGCAAGTACAGAGAGTACGGATATGATTAACTTTTTCATGATTATCTATTTTGCAAAAGGCAATGTAACGGTAACTGTCTCGCCAGCAGGCACATGAACTTTCGGCCAGTTGTACCAGGCATTCCAGCCGAGGGTGTTCTTTTTCGCATATGCAGAGCTTTCGGCAAGCACGCTCACGTCTCCATCACGATAGGTAGGGTTTTCTATCTCAAGAGTCACTGAATCAGCATCGCTCGACACGACCTTTGCATTCACATGGTCAATGACCATAAGGAAACGCGTGTCAGGCTGGACATATATGCCGGGGTTTTGCGTAATATGATACAGATTCACATTCTCCCAGGCGCAGTTGCTGTCATGGATGACATTTCCTATGCCATCCGGGCCTTCCCAGTCGCTGAGGTTGACGCGTTCGGTACACCAACCGACATTATCGCCAGGCTGAACATGGTTGCCTTCAGTGTTGACATATTGGATCACATTGTGAGCCATATCCTTGCAAAGCTCCAGATAACGCCGGTCTCCGGTTTGACGGAAGAGTTTCAGCAGGAAGTCACCTGACATGACATAAATACCGGGAGCACTGTGCTCATTCTGGACGCTCGCCCAGACGGATCCGGCAGCCTTGACTCCCGCATCGGCGAAATTCGAGCCTTCAGGGAATTGATAATCATAGGAGACCACCCAGGATGAGAACAAGGCTGTTGCATCGCATGCACGTTTCAGCCATTTTTCGTCAAGAGTGATTTCATATAATGCGACGAAGGATTCAGCAAGAGCTGCGGTGGACTCGCTGTCCGGGGCCTGAAGGATCTCGACCGGTCCGCCTCCCACATAGCCATTTGCAAGATGATTATCGTAATAATATTCACCTGCCTTCTGAGCGACGGCAAGATAAGACGGCTCGTTGAAATACTTCGAGGCATAGGCAAGCGCGCCGATGCTTGAAGATCCCGCAGATGAATTCGGGGTATGCATTTCGCCTGTGACGGAGTGAACCAGTTGTCCGAAATGACCGTACCGCTCAAAAAGTGTGACAAGCGCATCAGCCTCCTTACGGAACATTTCTTCCCACTCCGGTTTTATCATATCACCATGGCCCTGCAACTTGAGCATATCGAGGCACTGGAGACCGCTATAAAGCGCAAGACCGAGCCGATGGACCTGCACAACATCGCGGGCGATCGCACATTCCTTGTATGTGTCGCCGAAATATTCACCGCCCATCATGATGGCGCTGAAAAGACCCGACTCCCGCTGCATGTACATCATGGCATCCAGACTGCGGCCTGCCCTGCGGAGAATCTCGTCATAGTCAGGCTGTGATTCCGGACGAGCAAGCTGCATCAGAGTATAAACAGGGACACCGTTCCATCCAATCTGGAGATGATAATATATACCATCGAATTTAGGACCGTGACAGATGTAACCGAACTTGTCATCCTCAAACCATTTTGCAGTGAAATGATGCTCTGCGATAGTTCGGGCTATGCTGCTGAACGGCTCAAGATTACGGTATTCGTTCTGTCCCGACAGGTCCTTGCGAATAGTGAAGAACTTGTCAAAGTATGCCATCAGGTCCTTACACGGAAAGTCATACACGCGGAAATGAATGTTTATAGCATCCCCCTCCTTCAGTGCAATGCCTTCGTCATCGCTCGGATTGTCGGCATTTGTCATCCTATAACGATGCTCACGCACTCCAGGTGCGGAAAGTCTTATGGTCAGACGCTTCTCAGACGGATACTCGTAGATGAAAAATGCATCATCTCCAAGGACCGTGTCCTGCTCGGTAAGGATGAAGAAGCCCTTCTTCGCTTTCTTGTCATAAAAGCCGGCAAGAGGAGTCGAGCAGTTGTTCGTCTTGAAGTCGACATAAGCATCACTGCCGTCCTGATTGAAATGCGGGACATTGGTGACGGTCACCGGCATATCGAGAGGACGGTCCTCAGGGTTATAGATCAGTGGCGGATAATTGACCGGATATATGCGGAAACGGTTACCGTCATAGATATGGCATGGTGCGAAGATATAGTTCTCCGTATCCCAATCATTGAACTCAAACTGTACTGCTGCACCGCCGGATGCCATCTGACCTTCATCCATCTTAAATGTAAGGGCATAATCCACGGCTTCAGAAGAGACCTTCTTCTTTTCCACATCGACATGCCACTTGCCCGCACCGTCCTCGGAGAGCCTGCTCCCATCGAAAACGAAGGTCCTGTCCACTTTGTTACCTTCATAAGACAGAATCTGCGTCTCGAAAGGAAGTTCCTTACAAGAGACAGCAAGTATGGAAAAGACTATGCATGCAAATTTATTTACCCGGTTCATTATGTGTGGTCGTATTATAGAATTTACATCCTGGGAATGCATACCAGAAGGTCGCCGGAGCATAATCCATCCTGTCGTAGAACGGATGCCATATCTCCATGAAGAAAGCGAATGATTTCTCAAACGGGATGTCATCGAGAAGCCTGTAGCGGTTGTTCACACTAAAACCCGATTTCTTGTTGCCGTCACCGATAGGCTGTGAGATACTCGGGAATGAAAATGGCTGCGGACGACAGTATGCGTATCTGTAATAGTCCTCGGTGCCTGTACCGAAATGCGATGGGAAGTCCTCGCCATCGACGAATATCTTCTCGTCTCCTTCTCCCCACCAGTCATGTCCGGACCCTTCAGGATAATAGGAAACAATGGAAAGTCCGTCTGCGACATAGCGGCCTTTGCCGGAGATGGTCACATAATTGTAATCGGACTTGTACGTACCGTCCAAATTCTTGGATTCGTTGTACCAGGCATAGAAATGCATCGAACGTTCCGGCTCCCAGACACATGGTCTGGACGTTGTCTGGAAGACTTTCAGTTCAACATTCGCCGCACCGCGGTTCTCGAGTGTGACTTCCGCCTTCTTTGCGAAAGGCATGACCCAGTATGCCGTCATCATGCCGTCGGAACTGGTCCTGACATAGAATGTGCAATTGGAAAGCTGCCTGCTCCCTATTCCATAGAAATTTCCTACCGGACATTCTACCGTCTGCTCCCCGTCAAACCTGATCTTGAGAATGGTCTTCGTCAGGGCCTCGGAGATATCGGATGCGCCGAGCTTTATGGATAGAGAGGTGATGCATTTCTCTCCCTTCAGGGCAATGGTCTTCTTTGCTCCGGGAGCAAGGAGGTTGCCGCCTGCCTTGCTGACGCCGTCGGTCTGGAGGTTCTTGTCTCCAATAAGCTTCATACCGCATGCATAGATCTGCTTGGAATACTTCGTAGTCGTATTCACGTCAAAACTCTCGACAGTGACCCCTGGTTTGTATGAACGGTAGATGATCTGATAATAATGACCGTGAGTTTTCGCAGTCTTTGTCGGATCATATGGACGGAAACTGATCTTGCAACTCTTGCCGTATGGAATAGGGAGAGTAAGGTTGTGACCCAGCCATGTGAGGTTGTCCGACTTTGCCGGAGCGACATAGCTGAAAGGATAGCCTACGAGGCCGGTGCCACCGACAAGGGCCTTGTTCTGCATCTTTATGGCAGGTTCCTCGGCACCGTCGATATAGAAGATGTAGTCACCTCCCTCTCCGTCACAATAGCCGCCATAAGCAGTCCAGAAACCGAGGATTGCACCGGGACCATAGTCCTCATGCATCACGTATTCAGTCTGACCGTTGACGGTCTCTTCCCGGATATAGTTGTCGAAATCATGGTTCTCGAACCATCCTTTACCCCAGTCTCGACCGGATTCGGGACGGAACTTGCTGTCTTCGGCCGCTGTGGCAGGTGTTACCGATTCACGGGAATAGCTCGAAGACTGGCGGCATACATATTCGTTGACAGGCCATTTGGCGTGGGATGAAGGATCGGACATCTCATCAAGAAGTCCGGTGAAAGTGACATCATAGTTCTGCGCCGATGCAGACATGGCCAGAACGAGGGTCAGAGCGGAAAGAATTGTTTTTTTCATATGACTAGAGTTCGCGGATCCAAATATTACGGAAACTGATAGGCTCGCTAGGATCACCGTGGCTCTGGAGCTTGATAGGACCGTCGCCGTGGACCTTGATGTCGCGGACGAAATCCGAAGACTCGCTGCGGCCGATAATCTCAGTATTGTTCTGCACAATGACACCATTGTGGATGACAGTCACGGTAGGCTTGCGCACATAAATGCCATCGGCACCGAATACAGGGGCTGTGTATATGATATCATAGACATTCCACTCTCCCGGCTTGCGCATCGCGTTCACAAGAGGACATGACTGATTATAGACGCTGCCGGCAGATCCGTACGGGTAGGTCAGGTTCTCGTAACTGTCCATAATCTGAATTTCATAGATATTCTGCATATAGACACCGCTGTTGCCGCGGGACTGGCCGGAGCCCGTTACTCCGGCAGGGACCTTCCACTCGAGATGGAGCTGATAATTCTTGAAATTCTGCCTTGTAAGGATGTCTCCCGTACTCTTGTTGACAGTCATGGTACCGTCACCGTTTATGATCCAGCTTGCATCACTGCCGTCGGCGTTCCTCCAAGCCTTGAGATCGGTGCCATCAAAAAGGACTATGGCATCCGAAGGCGCTGAATTTGTGGATATGTCTCCCGGGGTCACTACGCGGGGCTGCTTATATTTGCTCCAATCCTCCTGCGCGGAAAGTACGGCGGACGGAATGGTAAATGCCAAAAGGGCACATAAAAGGACATTCTGTTTCATGTTGATTCTGTTTTTATTTATAATCTTCGGATAATATGACATACTTGTCGAAAAGTTCACGTACTGTCTCCAGGTCGTCACCCTGGGCGATCGGCGTACGGGTCTTGCCGTAAGTCCCGACAAACTGGAGTTCCCAGTCACCGAGATTGCTGTAGAAATCATTGGCACGGAAAGTCTCCCGGCCATGGACTTGAGGAAGGCCCTCCTCAACGTAAGGCATGCCCTCGTCGAGATGCTGCTGGAGCATGGCATAGAATTTCTGCCAGCGCACAGCATAATAATCACCTATGAGGCCCGCCCATTCGCGCCATGAATAATCGAAAATCTCAGGATCTCCGTCCGCGCCCCATATGGTCACGAGCGAAGTGGCGTCCTTCTCAAAGAGATTCTTCTCAGCTTCGTCAGCACCCCAGCTGCGCGCGGAGTCTATCCAACGGTAGAAATTGAATTCAGGCCTTGTGCCGAGCAGTCTGTCTGCATCATCGAGCAATTCGAGGAAACGGCCGCTATGTAATCTGAATGCATCCTTATCCTTGTCAAGGAATGCCTGCGCGGCCCGTTTGTGGATCTTCTGGCCGAGATTGCTGAGGATCTGTCTCTGTATATCCACAAGATCGAAACGATACGGGACAGAAGCCTTCATCTCATCGCTGTCCTGAAGCAGAAGCCTCTGGGCCTTGACAAGTATCTCCGGATCATATGGAATGTTGAATCCGGCATTTGGACCGGACTTCTTTACGTTGATTGCCGGACGGGCGGCAATGATGGAGCTGTTCTCAGTGCCGCTTGTCCCCCTTGTATATGGACCTTCGAGCAAAAGCTGCCAGGCCTCGTGAGCAGCCTCCGACTTGAAACCGTAGCGCCTGTCCGCATAGCGGTCAAGCCATTGGGACAGATCAACGGAATCCTTGTGTACTGGAAGTTCGAAAGCGAGGTCGTAGAACACCTGATTCTGCTCGATGGACTCCATGAAGAGACCGGAGCCGACCACGTTGTCGAGTTTCGACGCATGTTTAACATAACTGTTGGAGGCAAGGGCCTGAAGGTCTCCGTGAAGATTGATACGGCCTCCGAAATTGTGGAGATTGCCCAGTACAACAGGATATCCCCACGCCTTGTTGGAATTCGGAGTACCGCCTCCGAGGTCAAGGATAAGCAGATTCTCTTTCGGAACGGCAGTCACGATTTTTTCTCTCATGCTCCAGGCCTGCATCACCCATATGCTTCCCGGATCGAATTCCTGGAACAGATCGCTGATGGTCACTCCGACATCATGCATATATTCCGGGGTATCCACTGGCGGAGCGCTCTCATGGAAAGGATCCGCGGCATAATAGCCGTATGCCCCATAAAGGGCTTTCTCCTCCTCAAGGAAATCACGTCCTATGGTCTTGAACAGAGGATCTGACGGGTCGAGCTGGGCAGCCCCGGTAAATCCGCACCAGGAACCCTGCAGATTGATTTTCGCATCAGGATATTTATCCTTGAGTTCACGTGGCACATAGCCGGAGAATCCTTGCTGTATAGGCATCATACCCAATTCAAGTTCGCGTGCAAGGATCTGGCGGGCCAAGGTCTTGTGGCTGTCTATCCAAGACATCGGCAACGGACCGCCGTAACTCTGTATGTTCTGCATCCACTGCCATGCGGAATGTCCGGGACCTGCAAGGAAAGCGCGTATCTCCTCATCGCTGAAACCGTGCTTTTCCAGGGTATTGTACCAGACCGCTTCAAGTCCGACACTCATCAGAGGCATGTTTATGGAATTCATCGCCATATAGTCGATCTCTCTCTGCCAGCGCTTCCAATCCCACCACGCCGCCGTGTAGCTCAGTGTACAGTAGTTGAAGCAGACACGATATTTTCCGTTGATGGTGTTGTGGACAGGAGCCTCAGGTACAGGCAGCCTCTTCGGAAGGTCCAGCTGGTCACCGAACCAGGAGACATGAGCGTTGCAGATATATTTCAGATACTGGTTGAAAGCCGTGGCAATCGCAATCTGGTTGTTTCCACGGAGTACGACCCTGCGTCCTTTGCTGTCAATCTCATAGGTATCCATACCGTCTTCGGCCGGGATCAGTTCAAGTATGAACTGGGAACCGTAGCCAGGGGTGATACGTTCTATCAGACCCCTGACCGATTCCAGTTCAGGCTGTTCGGAGCACGATACTGCAAACAACAGCATTAGAACTCCTGCAAGAAATAGTCCTATTTTTCTCATTTAATGACAAACCATGTGTATCCGTTAGCCGGGATCGTAACTTCCATATCAACACCGTAGTCGCGGGAGAGCTTGTATTTCTTGGCCTTGCCTCCCTGTTCGGAGATCGATGCTGTTTTCTCGAGTCCGGTGTAGTAAAGTGGAAGACGGATGGTCCTGGTGATGGCCTCGTCAAACGGGTTGTAGAATATCGCAAGACCCTTTTCCTCAAGCGTCGGATTCACGTGGAGCATTCCGTCCCAGTCGCGGCCGTCGGCCTTGCGGAGGTGGATGATGTCACTGTTGAGGATGTCGCGATGCTCCTTGTACCAGGAGATGATATCGATGACAGCCTGCTTGGTCCTCTCGGTATCATAAAGACGAGGTCCGCGGTAGCATGCCTGGACTCCGGAGCTGTAGTTCTGGAACATGAGGGCCTTGTAGACGTCAAGATGCTCGTCAAGAGGCTCGATGGTTGCAGCCGCGCCGCCTCCGTGATACTGGGTAAGCGGAACGAAACTCCAGAGGGCCGACTGAGGGCGGTCATAGGTACAGTCGTTGTTGAGCTGGCGGGTATGCAAGACCTGATTTGCGCGAGGGAGGCTCCAGTTCACCTCCTTGTATCCTATGCTGGTCTTGGTGGTACCATTGAGCAGGTAGAAGTCAGGTACATTGAGATAGACTCCCCTCTCGCACATCCTGTGATAGAAAGCGGCAATCTTATAGAACTGGGTCCACTGTGAATCGTCCAAACCGCGGTGGCCCGGATGGACGGTGCTGGCGCAGATGTCACCGGCATACGATCCGTCATGCTCGAAACAGTTCATTCCTGTCTCGATAAGGAACTTCTCGATATTCTCGAAATATTTCTCACCCCATTCGCTGCCGAGGCAAGGGGCATGGCCGAAACGCATTCCGCCCGGCTTCCCTGTCTTAGGATTGATACAGTCATTCTCATCATCTATGTGACGGCTCGCCAGAAGCGAGTAGCAACCCATCTCGATGCCCTTTGCATGGGCATAATCGACAAGTTCCTTGAAACGTGCGATGTTCTCAGGAGATACGTCCTCGGCATTGAGACCTGAGCCGAAACTGAGGATAATCATCTCATAACCGGTCTCTGCGGCCTGATCGACTGCAGTGCGGACGACATCAGGCTTGGTAGAAGTCAGATGGAGGAAGATAGGATTCTCGGTGGTCCAAGGTGCTATCGTCCTGTAGAAACGACGCTGGAACAATCCCTGACGCTCACGGTCATAGCTGTCAAACGGCATCTCATACACAGTGAACGAAGTGAAACTGCCGCCTGAAGCCACCTGCTGCGATGGGCCGATCGGCGGGTTGACGTCAAGGATGCACTTGGTCTTGCAACTGTAGTTGCGCTGGCTCGTGTACTCAGGATCAGTGACCCAGTGGGTCGTGATGTCCGTCTCCTTGTGTGAGAAACTGCCGTTTGTGTTATAGTCGCTTTCCACATGGATGTTAGGAAGGAGGAATGTCTCGGGATCTCCGCCCGACGGACTGTCAGGCTCCACCATGGCAAGATGTTCCAGCTTGAACTTGTCGACAGTTATCATCCTGCCCGAGTTGTTGATCAGCTCGAACTGCTTACTGATTACCGGAATCCGGTCATATGCCGCGTAGGTGATCCTGATGGCGACTCCCGCCATCTCATCCTTTCCCTTGAGGGTGAAGGTGACCGTCTTTCCTGTCGGATTCTCCTTGTTGAGAGCCCAGCGGCTGCGGGCCCAGTGGATCTTCTCCTTTATCACACCTTCGCTCCAGCCTTCATATACGAACGGACTGTCTGCAGCGGGGAGCTCGTCAATCCACTCAGGAAGCAGGTAACCTCTTTCCTTCTGGCCGGCAAGACCGCCGACATTGTACTCCTTGCCGTCTATTGTAATGATGGCCTCCGGGCTGGCCGCGCGGACCATCTCCTCGCCTGTCATATAGTTTGACATGCTGACGGTCGAGAGGGCTGGATTCAACGTGAATGTTCGAGCAACCATGCCGTTGCCTATCGTCAACTGACGGCCATCCGGACTGGTGCTGATGAATGACTGGGACTTTTCCGGATTGATGAGCCAGTCGAATCCGCCTGCAACAGGACTGAACACTTGCAGGATGCAGAATGCGATTGAAATGATGAGATTGTGCATATTATAATGTATTTTATTATTTAATTATGAACCAAGTATATCCGTTGGCCGGGATTGTAACTTCCATGTCAACGCAATAGTCACGGGAGAGCTTGTATTTCTTGGCCTTGCCTCCCTGTTCGGCAATCGATGCAGTCTTGTCAAGGCCGGTGTAGTAGAGAGGCAGATGGATGGTCCTGGTGATGGCCTCGTCAAACGGGTTGTAGAATATCGCAAGACCTTTTTCCTCAAGCGTCGGGTTCACGTGAAGCATTCCGTCCCAGTCGCGGCCGTCAGCCTTGCGGAGGTGGATGATGTCACTGTTGAGGATATCGCGGTGCTCCTTGTACCAGGAGATCATTTCAATGACAGCCTGCTTGGTCCTCTCGGTATCATAAAGACGAGGTCCGCGGTAGCATGCCTGGACTCCGGAGCTGTAGTTCTGGAACATGAGGGCCTTGTAGACATCAAGATGCTCGTCAAGAGGCTCGATGGTTGCAGCCGCGCCGCCTCCCTGATACTCTGTAAGCGGAACGAAACTCCAAAGGGCTGATTGCGGACGGTCATAGGTACAGTCGTTGTTGAGCTGGCGGGTATGGATAATCTGGGTGGCACGCGGAAGGCTCCAGTTGGCTTCCCTGTATCCTATGCTGGTCTTGGTGGTACCATTGAGCAGGTAGAAGTCAGGTACATTGAGATAGACTCCCCTCTCGCACATCCTGTGATAGAAATCAACTATCTTATAGAACTGGGTCCACTGTGAATCGTCCAAACCGCGGTGGCCCGGATGGACGGTGCTGGCGCAGATGTCACCGGCATACGATCCGTCATGCTCGAAACATTTCATTCCAGTCTCGACGATGAATTTCTCTATATTCTCGAAATATTTCTCACCCCACTCGCTGCCGAGGCAAGGGGAATAGCCGAAAAGCATTCCACCCGGCTTCCCTGTCTTAGGATCGATACAGTCATTCTCATCATCTATGTGACGGCTTGCCAGAAGCGAGTAGCAGCCCATATCTATGCCCTTTGCACGGGCATAATCGACAAGTTCTTTGTAACATGCGATGTTCTCAGGAGATACGTCCTCAATGTCGAGACCGGAGCAGAAACTGATGATCACCATCTCATAACCGGTCTCTGCGGCCTGATCGACTGCAGTGCGGATGACATCAGGATCGGAAGAAGTCAGATGGAGGAAGATAGGATTCTCGGTGGTCCAAGGCGCGACTGTCCTGTAGAAACGGCGCTGGAACAGTCCCTGACGCTCACGGTCATAGCTGTCGAACGGCATCTCATACACAGTGAACGAAGTGAAACTGTCTCCTGAAGCCACCTGCTGTGATGGGCCGATCGGAGGGTTGACATCAAGGATGCACTTGGTCCTGAGCCTGAAATTGCGCTGGCTCGTGTACTCCGGATCGGTGACCCAGTGGGTCGTGATATCCGTCTCCTTGTGCGAGAAACTGCCTTTGGTGTTATAATCACTTTCCACATGGATGTTAGGAAGGAGGAATGTCTCCGGATCTCCGCCCGACGGGCTGTCAGGCTCCACCATGGCAAGATGCTCCAGCTTGA
>JAZRXV010000055.1:0-34111 GCA_045600405.1 Candidatus Cryptobacteroides sp. | reverse complement strand
AAGCTGTTTTGAAATAATTGCTCTCGTTTGTTATGAATCTTTTTCAGTCTTTTGTTCCCGTCATTCAGTCATGTAGCTACGGCTACACTCCTTCATTCCGGAACCAAAATTACAAGAAAAATCTTCTTATAACAAACTTCGTCAGCCATTTCAAAACAACTTCTAAGGATTTTTAATTGTTATTTCGTAAATTTGTTGAATACGGTTCAAAGACGGGATTGGAATGAAAAAACTATTCTTCAGCATTATCGCATCACTGACGATTGTCGTGAATCTGGCGGCTGCCCCTCAAGGAAAGGTCATCAAGGTTCTTGCGCTGGGTAACAGCTTCTCCATGGATGCAGTGGAGCAGTATCTCTGGGAACTCGGCGATGCAGACGGAGTGCAGATGATTGTGGGCGATATGTATATAGGCGGTTGCTCGCTGGAACGTCATGTGAAGAATCTTACCGGCAATCTTCCGGCTTATGCCTACAGGAAAGTAGCCATTGACGGTACCAAGTCCGATACCGGCGGGACAACCCTCGAGAAGGCCCTTTCCGACGAAGCATGGGATTATGTCTCCATCCAGCAGGTGAGCGGTTATTCCGGCATATACGGGTCGTATGAGCCTTACATGGATACTCTCATTGAATATGTGCGTGCACGTATCCCCGAAGACTGCCGTATCCTTTTCCATCAGACCTGGGCTTATCAGGGTGATTCCAGGCATGGGGATTTCTCCAAGTATTGGCGAAACCAGAATATAATGTACCATGCAATATGTCAGACTGTGCGGAATGCCGTATCCACAAGGCCGCAGATATACAAGGTGGTGCCGAGCGGTACTGCCGTGCAGAATGCAAGGACTTCGACCATAGGTGACCATATGACAAGAGACGGTTTCCATCTGAATTATGATTACGGACGTTTTACCGCCGCATGCACCTGGTATGAAACGCTCACTGGCAGGAATGTGATGAAAAACAGTTATTGTCCGGAGACGGTATCGGCGGAGCAGGATGCCATAGTTAAGAAGGCCGCCCACAAGGCGGTGCGCAACCCCTGGACCGTTACTGCGATAAAATGAACATCCAAATATGAAATATTCAATCCATGCACTTTCTGCGTCACTGCTGCTGTTGTGCAGCTGTGCTGTGAAGCAGAACTCTGTCCTTGCAGAACTCGATGCCTATAAGGCAGAATTTTCCGAATGGCCCTCACATGTCCCTGATAACAGGACAGTTGATGCGCCTTTGGCGGGAAACGGTGATATAGGTCTGACCATGAAGACATCCGAAGATGGAATAACTTTTTACATAGGCAAGAATGATTTCTGGCGGGCCCTGCAGTCATATCCTGAGGGCGGTCTGGCCCTTCCGGGCGCGTTGGTGCTGAGGTCGGACGTCATCACCGCCGGCGCCTATCATGCCGAACAGCTTCCGGGAAGCGCGGAGATCAGGGCGACATACTCGACATCCGGGAACACTCTCCACGTGACGTCATGGGTACCGGCGACCGACAATAAGGTGATAATAGAACTGGAGGCCGATAAGGAAATGTCCCTGAATGTGTCATTCCTTCCGACCAAGGACGGTCCGCTGGCCTCCGTGATCGAACAGGGCGAGTCTGGCGGCTGCAGCTGGATGACCAGAAGTTTCAGCGGCGAGCCCCGTCTGCTTTGGGACTCACATGTGGCGATGGCACTGAACCATGCCGTCGGAGCGGTCGAACTGAAACCGAGGAAGAAACAGACCCTCGTGCTGGCAGTCTACACTAATATCGACACTCCGGACTGGAAGAGTAAAGCCATAAACGAGGCCGGTACATGTGTCGGAAAAAATATGGATGCATTGAAGAAGGCACATCAATCCTGGTGGGCTTCTTTCTGGGACCTTTCCCACGTGAACATAGGTGACGAGTGGTTCGAGCGTTACTATTATCAGTCACAGTACCTGCTGGCATGCAGCAGCCGTTCCGGAAAGATCGCTCCGGGTCTCTGGGGACCGTTCATCACCATCGAGGAGACGGCATGGGCCGGTGATTACCATCTGAACTACAATTATCAGTCACCGTTCTGGGCATGCTTCTCGAGCAATCAGGTATGCCTTGCCGACAATTATGACCTGCCGCTTCTGGATTACATGGACAAGGGAAGGGCTTATGCCAGGGACCTTCTGGGATGCCGCGGTTTGTATTATCCTGTCGGGATAGGTCCGTTCACGCTGTCATCCGCCGCATGGCCTGACACGGATGAGAAGATGAAGAAGCGATACAACTACGATGACCATATGCTCGACGGCGGAAACATGTTCTGGGGTCAGAAGTCGAATGCCTCCTTTAGCGCTATCAACATGATGATGCGTTTTTATGCCACATGGGATGAGGAATATGCCCGCAAGGTCTATCCGTTCATTCTGGGTTGCGCGGATTTCTGGGAGGATTATCTTGTCATGCGTGACGGTAAATATGAATCCGTGAACGATACCTTCTACGAGGAGGCTCCGGGACGGGGCGGGGATAATGACGTGAACTCTGCATGCTCGCTTGGCCTCATCCGCATGGTGATGCGCGGAGCCCTGGATATAAGCAGTTTTCTGGGTGTAGATGCGGATAAGAGTGACAAATGGAACGACATATTGGAGAACTTGAGTGATTTTCCTCTCGGTTATACTGATGACGGGAGACTAAGCCTCAAGAGATTCGACCGTAAAGGTGTGGATGCAAGGAGCGAGGACTTCAAGCCTACCGGTCTCAACCGCATCCACATGCACGGAATGCTTATTCCTCCTATGGTATGCGGTCCTTTCACTGATGCCAGGCTCAGCGCAATCATGCTGGATGACATGAATCATTGGACTAGACGGGATGGGAGCGATTGGGGCGCCTCCCTTGGAAACGGTGTCGAGACCGTCTATGCAGGAGCAGCGCGTCTGGGATATGATCCGGAAAAGATTCTAACTTATCTGAAGGAGCGTATCGAGATGGCCTGTTATCCTAATTGTTACATAGTTGCAGGCGGTGGTGGAATAGAGACTCTGGCCGCAGTTCCTTTTACCATTAATGAGATGCTGATGCAGAGTTTCGAGGGCGTCCTGCGCGTATTCCCTTGTTGGGTCCGTTCGCAGGATGCGTCATTCCGCCATCTTCGCGCGAACGGAGCGTTCCTGGTATCTTCTTCCATCGAGGACGGCCTTATCGGGGATGTGGAGCTTCTGAGCGAGCAGGGGAGACCTTGCCGTATGGAGAACCCATGGCCTGGCAGGACCATGCTCGTCCGTCATGCTGACGGCAGGACTGAGGAACTCAACGGACAATTAGTCGATTTCCAGACAAAGAAGGGCGAGAAACTCCAGGTTTCCTGCAAGGCGAATTAAAAGTCGGATTTTATGAAATACAACGATTTCAAAGGACACAAATTGTCCGCACTTGGTTTCGGCACAATGAGGCTGCCGCTTCTCAGCGACGGGCATACCATCGATGAGGAGCAGGTCGCAGAGATGGTGGATTATGCCATCAGCCATGGTATAAATTATTTTGATACCGCCTGGCCGTATCATGACGGCAAATCGGAGACAGTGATAGGCGGAATCCTTTCCCGCTATCCGAAGGAGAAGTGGAACCTTGCGGACAAGTTCCCGGGACATCAGCATTTCACGGAATACCGGCCCGCGGAGACTTTTGAACGTCAGCTCGAGAGGTGCGGCGTGGATGGCTTCGATTTCTACCTTTTCCACAACATCACGGAGAATTCGCTCGCAGACTACATGAATCCGAAGTGGGGCATTCTCGACTATGTGGTGAAGCAGAAGCAGGATGGCCGTATCAAGCATCTTGGCATGTCCACGCATGCCTCACTGGAGACCTTTAAAAAAATCCTTGACGGTCCTTACGGTGAGGTGGTGGAATTCTGCCAGATTCAGTTGAACTGCATCGACTGGTCGCTTCAGGATGCCGCAGCCAAGGTTGAACTTCTCAATGCACGGAATATTCCAATATGGGTCATGGAGCCTGTCAGGGGCGGACGCCTTGCCAAACTGCCCGGTATCCCTGTCAGCCATTCGTTCAGGTGGCTGGAGAGCGTCCCGGGGGTCACAATGACTCTCAGCGGCATGTCCGACATTGCCCAGATGCGGGAGAATATAGCCACCTACGATGCTGTCTCCCCACTTTCCGAAGAAGAGAACAAAGCGCTCATGGATGCCGCCTCATCACTCCGGACCGGTGTCCCGTGCACTGCGTGCCGCTATTGCTGCGAGGGCTGTCCGGCTGGTCTTGACATCCCGGGGCTCATGACTTCATACAATGACCTCAGCATCGACTTCGCCTTTACTCCGATGATGTATCTGGAGTCCCTGCCTGAAGAGAAGAGACCTTCATCCTGCCTTGGCTGCGGCGCCTGCTCGCAGATGTGCCCTCAGGGCATAGACATCCCGTCCGTGATGCAGGGGCTTGCGGCACTTTATGATAAATATCCGAAATGGTCGGCGATATGCGTAGAACGAAACAAGATTAAATAACATACATATGAAAAAAATCCTATTCATTATTTTGACAACCGTCCTTTTAGTGGCCGGACGTTCGCAGGACAACGTCGTTGTCCCTAATGACAGACAGAAGGAATGGGCGGACGCCGAAGTCGGTGTCATGTACCATTTCGACATGCAGGTGTTCAACCCTGACTATCAGTGGCGTCATTTCGGAACACATCCGGACGCATCGACATTCAATCCTGTTGACCTTGATACTGACCAGTGGCTTGAGGCAGCCTCCAAGATCGGAGCCAAATATGCTGTGCTCGTGGCCAAGCATTGCTGCGGATTCAGCCTCTGGCCTACGGAAGCCCACGATTACAGCGTCAAGAATTCGCCGTGGCGCAATGGCGAAGGAGATATCGTGAAGGACTTCGTCGAATCATGCCATAAATTCGGGATAAAGCCGGCCATTTACGCCAGCACCTCTGCCAACGGTTATTACTGGGTGGACAATCCGGGCGTCGTCCAGCCTGGCAGCCCATATACGCAGGAGGAATACAACGCCATGGTTGAGAAACAGTTGACCGAACTGTGGTCAAACTATGGCGACTTGTTCGAGATATGGTTTGACGGTGGCGTGCTTGCCATGGAAAAGGGAGGAGCAGATGTCCTGTCCCTTGTCAAGAAGCTGCAACCTGATGCCATTGCATTCCAGGGCCCTTACGGTCATCCAAACCTTATCCGCTGGGTCGGAAACGAAGTCGGGACCGCTCCATATCCATGCTGGGCTACCACAGATTCCACTACCAATGCGGACGGAACGAAGGTTATCGAAGGTCTGCATGGAGACCCTGCCGCTCCGTTCTGGTGTCCGGGTGAGTCCGACTGTACCCTCAGGCTCAACAACTCCAGAGGCGGCGGCTGGATGTGGGCTCCCGATGAGGAGGACAAATTGTATGCAGTCGATGATCTGGTCAAGAAATACGAGACCAGCGTAGGACGCAATTCAAACCTCCTGCTCGGACTTGTCGTCAATGACAAGGGACTTGTCCCTGAGGGCGACGTGAAGCGTCTGGAGGAGTTCGGCAAGGCCCTGAATGAGAAATACGGTACTCCGCTCAAGACTGTCTCCGGCAACAAGAAATCGCTGGTGATCAAGTTTGAATCTCCTGTTTCCATCGACCATGTCGTCATGCAGGAAGACATCACATACGGAGAGAGAGTCCTTTCTTATAATGTTGAGGGGCAGCTCCCGTCAGGTGAATGGGTGCGCCTTTCGGCAGGTTCGAACATAGGCCATAAGCATATAGATCTGTTCGATGCGGTGGACGTCAAGGCCCTGCGCCTCAAAATCAAAGATTGCAAGGCAAAACCTATCATAAGCAATTTCTCTGCATTCGGTCCTAAGCCGCGCTCCGTGCAGCAGGCCAGGTTCGAGGACGGCAATTATGCCATGTTCATCCATTTCGGACTTTATTCACAGCTGGAAGGCGTCTGGAAAGGAAAGACATATTTCGGCAATGCGGAATGGATCATGAATGACGCCCAGGCCGGCATACCTGTGGATGAATACATGGCTCTTGCTTCCGAGTTCAATCCTTCTGATTTCGATGCGGAGGCTATCGTGCAGCTGGCCAAGGATGCCGGTATGAAATACATTATCATTACCAGCAAGCACCACGAAGGATTCGCTATGTTCGACTCCGACGCTGATGATTTCAACATCCATGATGCCACGCCATGCGGACGTGACCTGATGAAGGAACTGGCCGATGCATGCCATAGAAATGATCTCGGAATCGGATTCTACTATTCTCAGTTCCAGGACTGGACCGCTCCGGGAGGATTCCGTGGTCCGGGAACGGACAAATCCGGCAAGCCTGTCAGTTTCGATGATTATTTCCGCAACAAAGTGGTGCCACAGGTTACCGAACTCCTTACCAATTACGGTGAGATCCAGCTTATCTGGTTCGATACTCCGGGCGACATGCCGGCCCATTATTCCGGTGAACTTGTCGATCTCGTCCACAAGCTCCAGCCGGGTACGCTCGTTTCCAGCCGTGTAGGCAACGACATGGGGGATTACGAGACACTCGGTGACATGGAAGTTCCTCTCAAGAACATCAGCGGTCTCTGGGAAGGCATTGACGTCACCCAGGTCGGTTGGGGCTATTCCCGCAATGATGCCGAGTGGAAGAGCCCGTCATTCATAGTCAACGAACTTGTCGCGACAATAGCAAGGGGCGGCACCTTCATGATGAATGTCGGTCCTACTTCCAAGGGCATCATCGCACCGGAGGCGGCGGAGAGCCTGCGTAAGGCAGGAGAGTGGGTGAGCAAATATCCTAAGGTCGTATATGGCGCAGGTCCGTCTCCTTGGGGACATGCGATGCCATGGGGCGATGCCGTCACGAACAATGGAAAAGTCTATCTTATCGTGAACGAATGGCCTGCTGACGGCAAGCTCTGGCTTCCGGGAATGAAGAATTCCAATATCCTTTCGGTCAGGACATACGAAGGCCGGACCCTTGATTTCAGCATGAAGGACGGTTGGGGATGTATCGAACTTCCTGACCGCAGGACGGATCTGACAGCTTCCGTAATAGAAGTGAGTGTGGATGATCGTTCGTTCAACAGTACAATCGGAATAGATCCTTCCTTACCTACGGAAATCAGTGTGGTTTTCGGCGAACAGGGCAAGTGCAGGCAGCACTATGACAATTGGATGGACAAGTTCGGTGAGTGGAAGTTCAAGCATACTCTCTGTGACCTGACGGCGGATTCATGGTTCGATTGGACGGTTGATTTCCAGAAACCGGGATATTACAATGTGGATATCGAACTGAAGGGCGACAAATCCGTCCTCTGGCAGCTCGAGCTGGATGGAAAGCCTGTCCTTCTTGATGAACAGGTCACATCGAACCGCTATGCATGGCAGAGGCTCGGATGGATCAGGATAGACGAGGCCGGATCTCATTGTATCTGCATCAGGCCGCTTGAAGGGTATGAGAAGGCCGTCGTTGCCGGCATCAAACTCACGCCTGTAGGAATTTAACTTCATTATGCTTACAGGCAACCAGGAAATATATCAGGAAATACGGGAGTATTCACGCTCCCGTACGGCGAAGATCAACCGTGTGCTGGACTGGCTCGAAGCCAATGGGATCGATTATGAGATCCATTATCATCCGCCGCTTCCTACCATAGAGGAAGCTCTGGCATATTGGAAAGATATCGATGCAACCCATTGCAAGAACCTATTCTTCCGCAATCATAAGGGGAACCGGCATTATCTCGTGAGTTTCGAGTGTCACAAGGATCTTGACATACATGCTCTGGAGCATAGCCTCCATCAAGGGAAACTCAGTTTTGCCAGCCCCGAAAGGATGGCGCGCTGTCTCGGGGTGACTCCGGGTTCCGTCTGCGCATTCGGCCTGATAAATGATATGGACATTGCGGCATCCGCCAATCCCGGTGAACTGTTTGAAAACGGTCATCGTGTCAAGTATTTCCTTGACAAGGACCTCAGGGATGCGGACAAGGTCAGTTTCCACCCGTGCGACAATACCGCCAGCGTAGTGCTGACAAATGAAATGTTCATGAAATTCCTGGCCTTGTGGGGAGGGGAGTACGAATGGATAGAGATATGATTTTCAAAGTTTTTTCATCCGTTCTTGCGAATGAAAAAATGAATTGTTATTTTTGAATATTGCAAGATATTATTCACCACATTAATACACATTTATCATGTTAGCAAAACTTGTTTACGTACTTGGTGTACTTGCCGCCATCTGGTGTATCCTTGACATCCTTAAGAAACCTTGGGGCCTTCTTAAGAAGATCATTGTCGGCATTCTTGTCCTTGCCTTCAGCTGGGTGGGCTGCCTTGCCTATTTCCTTTTCAAGGATAAGCTTTAGCGGATACCGGCACTTCGGTGCCATAATGACATTCATCGGAGCCTTGAACAGAAGACAGCCGCACCGGCATTCTTTCAAGGCTCTGTGCGTAATTATGGATATTTGATTATGGGGATATTAGTCATAGGAAGTTCCAATACGGATATGGTTGCTTATGTTAACCATATACCAGTGCCCGGAGAAACTGTGCTGGGTGACGGTTTCCTTGTGAATCCGGGAGGAAAAGGAGCCAATCAGGCGGTAGGCGCCGCAAGGCTCGGCAAAGATGTGACCTTCTGCTGCATGACAGGTCAGGATGACAACGGACGCGCCGCGAAGGCTCTTTTCGACAAGGAGGGGATGAATACGTCATATGTGTTCTCCATTCCTGACAAGGCATCCGGAGTTGCGCTTATCGCCGTGGATGAAAAGGGTGAGAACTCCATTGTGGTCGCATCCGGTGCGAACAACGAACTCAAACCGTCCGATATAGACAGGATAGACGATATAGGAAAATACAGCATAATACTCACCCAGTTGGAGACACCTCTGGAAACTGTATGTCATATCGGAGAACTTGCAAGGGCCAACGGAGTGAAATTCGTCCTTAATCCCGCGCCTGCCCGAGCGCTTCCGGAACCGCTTCTGAAATGTGTGGATATCATCACACCTAACGAGACTGAGGCTGAGATAATCACAGGCATCAAGGTCGATGATGAGGCAAGCGCGCTCAAGGCCGCTCGGAAACTCTGCGACATGGGAGTGAAGGAGGTCATCATCACCATGGGCGGTAAGGGTGCATTCGTGTATGCTGACGGCAAACATGAGACTGTGCCTGCATTCAAGGTGACTCCTGTGGACACTACTGCTGCAGGAGATGTCTTTAATGGAGCATTGTGTGTGGCGCTTTCTGAAGGGAAACCACTCAGGGACGCTGTCGTATTTGCCTCTGCAGCAGCCTCGGTCTCCGTCACAAGGGCCGGCGCGCAGGCCTCGGCTCCATATCGCGATGAAGTGGATGCAAAACTTGAAAAGAATCAATAATACAAAACAAGAGACAATATGTTTATCGTAAACAGTTATTTCCTGGCAGTGATCTTTTGCTTTGTCACCATGCTCTGCTGGGGCTCATGGGGGAACACCCAGAAACTTGCGGCCAAGAGTTGGAGATATGAACTTTTCTATTGGGACTATGTGATAGGTATGGTCCTTTTCTCCCTTCTGATAGCGTTCACCATGGGCAGTTTCGGAAGTGAAGGACGTCCGTTCCTCGAAGATATTTCACAGGCGGGTTTCGCCGGAATCTGCAGCATCGTGCTGGGAGGCGTAATATTCAACGCATCGAATATCCTTCTTTCAGCATCGACGTCAATTGCCGGACTTGCGGTCGCATTCCCTCTCGGCGTGGGCATTTCCCTTGTCCTCGGTACCGTGATAAACTATATCGGTGCACCTAAGGGCAACCCTGTCATCCTCTTTCTCGGAGTCGCGCTGATAGTTGTCGCCATCATCTGCAATGGCATCGCTTCCGGGAAGATGGAGAAAGAGAAGAAGGCCGGAGCCAACAAGGGTATCATCCTTGCCGTCATAGCCGGCACGCTCATGGCATTCTTCTACCGCTTCGTCGCTGCGTCCATGGACCTTGACAATTTCGCCGCCCCTGCTGCAGGAAAGGTCACCCCATATACTGCTATTGTCATATTCAGCCTTGGTGTGCTGCTGAGCAACTTCATCTTCAATACACTGGTGATGAGATTCCCGTTCGTGGGAGATCGTGTATATTACAAGCAATATTTTGCCGGCAGTGCAAAGACGCATCTCGTCGGAATCCTTGGTGGAGCCATCTGGTGCCTCGGTACCGCTTTCAGTTATATCGCATCAGGGAAGGCGGGCGCAGCCATTTCCTATGCACTGGGGCAGGGCGCTCCGATGATTGCCGCAATATGGGGCGTGTTTATCTGGAAGGAATTCAAGGGAGCGGACCGCAAGGTCGGCACTCTTCTCGCTGTCATGTTCCTGTTCTTCATCGCCGGCCTCGCCTGCATAATCATTTCAGGAGGTAACTGATGAGAAAAGGTTTTTTTGCGGGTATTGCACTGATTGCCTGCCTGTCCATTCCGCTTGCGGCCGGGGCGCAGAATGAGGAACTTTTCCTTGACGTTGTCGAAGGTCTGAGTTCTTCCAGATTTCAGGGACGCGGATATGCCCGTGACGGAATCATCAAGGCTGGAAAGTATATTGCGAAGCAGTTTGAAAAGGCCGGTGCATCCGAAGTCATGATGCAGCCGTTCAAGATAGACATCAACACCTTCCCGGGAAAGATGCAGCTGTCCGTGGACGGAAGGAAACTTGTCCCGGGAGACGATTTCACACTGCGTGAATTTTCCATAGGGACGAAAGGAGAGTACGATCTGTATTATATCGACACCCTGAACTATGACCCGGACCGCATATTCGCCGACCTTGCAGGGCCGGGCGCGGACCGCACTATCGTTGTGGCCGATTTCTGGTTTACATACAAGCATTCCAAGGATTTCAAGAGACTTGAGAAGAAAGACGGTGCTGCGAATGCCGGTGTGCTCTATACTTGGGATACGCCTCTCAAATTCTACAAGGCCTACGGTGAGAAAGTATCAGAGAAGCCGGTGCTGTGGGGCGGCCCTTCGTTCCCGAGGGACGGCAAGACCATGAAGGTCAATATTGATAATAAGTTCTTCGCCGGATATGAGAGCTCCAACGTGATTGCCAAGGTGCCGGGTGAGCGTCACGACAGCTGCTATATGTTCACCGCCCATTATGACCACCTCGGTAATCTCGGACGCAAACTTTATTATCCCGGGGCGAACGACAATGCTTCCGGCATAGCTGCCATAATCACCCTTGCGGAGCATTATGCACGTAACAAGCCGGAATTCGACATGTATTTCGTTGCATTTTCCGGGGAAGAGGCGAACCTCCGTGGTTCCACCTTCTTCGTGAACAACCCAGTCGTTCCGCTGGAGAATATAAAATATCTATTTAATCTCGATATGGTCGGGGACAACAATCCCGATCAGTATTGCGAGGTCAGCGACCCTGGTGCTGCAGGATTTGCCGTCATGGAGGCTATCAATGCCGGAAAGCACTATTTCAAGTCGCTGAACCGTGGCAAACTTGCGGCAAACAGCGACCATTGGCCGTTTGCAGAGAAGGGTGTCCCGTGCATCATGTTCGAGAACGAGAACGGTGACTCATTCCCTTACTACCATACTGCACATGACGATATGGAGCATTTCCGCAGGGATACTTATGCCCCTCTTTTCGGATTGATCACTGACTTTATCGGACAGCCTTGATGAAGAAGTCCCGGCACTGCTCAGGGCTGATGCTGAACGTTGCGATCCGCGCGGAATCGCTTATCCCGTCCCTCAGGTTGCACACGTTCAGTTCATGAACTTCAGAAAGGAATAATGTATCATATCCCCGGTCTGCGTATTTCTGCAGGTCGAGGATATATTTTACTGTCTTGATCACCTCGGCCTCTGACATTCTGTCCTTGCAGAAGATATACAGTCCCATCCTTTCGAAGTCTCCGTACAGACCGCATGTGGCCTTGGAAACCTTTGACTCGATTATCTGCCTCAAAGGATGTGCAAGGGCCCAGAAATAGCGTTCCTTAGTGCCTACCACCTTCCCTCCCTGCAGTCCGTAGCCATAGCCGGAAGAGATGATACGGTCATAATCGGATCCGTCGGTTTCCGGAGCCAGCCCAGCTACGGCATCAAGCAGCGATTCTGCCGCTGCTTTATTCTCCTCCATGGCGCGGGTGACTTCGATGCCTATGGTCCGTCCGTCCGGAGTCTGCAGGTCTGGCCGGTCCCGGTTGACAAGTGTGTCATAATCGTGCCCCAGCAGTGTCTGCAGGGAAACGATTGCGTAGCGCTCAAAAAAGCAGGTTTCTATCTGACTCATAATGTACTCAATGCAAATATACAAATAATATAAATCAGCGCCGGTCAGAAAAAATATGGAAATATTTTGTAGTTTTCAGGAAATTTGTCGGTCTAACAAGTGAAAACATTCAGAAATGGACACTAAGGAACTTGAATTCACCAGGATGGTAAAGGAGCAGAAGAACACCATTTATACAGTGTGTGTGATGTTCGGCGACGATGCTCCGGTTGAAGATCTCGTACAGCAGACACTCATAAACCTGTGGAAAGGTTATGACGGATTCAGGGGCGGGAGTTCTGCCGGCACATGGGTATGGAAGGTTGCAATGAATACTTGCATCACAGCGCAGAAGAAAGAAAAGCGCCACAGTAAAGGACGTAAGTCCCTTGATGCGCTGGACATATCAGGAATCGATATGGCTGATGCGCCGAAGGAGGACAGGCAGGTGAAGATGCTTCATGACCGTATCCTTAAGCTGGGAGTGTTCGACCGGGCGATCATTCTGCTCTGGCTCGAGGATCTGAGCTATGAGGAAATAGGGGAGATTGTCGGTATATCCCCAAGCAATGTAAGTGTGCGTCTTGTGCGCATACGTGAGCAATTGAAAAATTTATAAAAATAATAATATGATGGAACAGGAAAACAAGGAACTTCAGGAGCTGAAAGAGCAGCTCTCCGCACTGAACGCAAAACTTGACGAGCAGACCGAAATCAATGACAGGATGATAGGCAGGGCGTTGAACTCAAGTGTCGGGAAAATGAAAGATATAGTGAGCAAGCAGATGTGGTTCTGCTTCTTCGCGTTGATTCTGGTTTCTGCAATCGTGATTTTGCAGGGTGTCAGCAAAGCGCTTATCATTGCAACCATAGTCTTTATGTCGGTAAATGCTTATATTGCCGTAATCATGAATATCAGGGAAAAGTCCATCACCGGGGCCGACGATCTGGTAGGCACGATGAAAAAGGCTCTTGAATACAAGAGGATCAACCGTAATTCGACATTGATAATGCTCCCTTTGGCTATTCTCTGGGCAGGCTGGTATGTTTATGAGATAGGAGATGTCCTTGGCTTCGAGGGGACTAAGGAATACACTGTCCTTATAGTGGCATGTGGCATAGGAGCCATTGTCGGTGGACTTATCGGATATTTCTCATTCTACCGTCCTTCCATGAAACAGGCTGATGAGATCATAGCCCAGATTGACGAACTGAACGGATAGACATCGCATGTTGCAGGAAGCCGTGGCGCTTCTACTTGAGGGCTGACATTTTTCGACCCGGACTCAGAAATAACCCCGTTGGTAAATATATATTTAGTAAATTGTTGTTTAGTAAATATTGTTATATATTTGCGGTAAATAATACTGGATATGTCAAACAGACTGTTTACTTTCGGAAAACCGGCAAAAGGCGATGGATTCACCGACCGTGAGAGGGAGACGGAGCGCCTGGTCTCAAATTTCAAATACGGTATCAACACATTCATAGTGTCTCCCCGCAGATGGGGAAAGACATCTCTTGTCTTGAAGGCCATAGACGTTGTCAGGTCTGACAAGGTCAAGCCGGTATTCCTGGATGTATTCAGCTGCAAGAACGAGGAGCAGTTCTGCGAGAGGCTTTCAACGGCCGTGCTATCGCAGACGGCGGGGAAGGTGGCCGAGGTCCTGGAAAACGCCAGGGAGTTCCTCAGCAGGATTACTTTTGAGGTCGGGCTCTCACCTGACCGGTTCAATCCGTTCGGCGTCGGCATCGGGATGAAGGACAAGGCGTTGGACCTTGCTGATGTCCTCGCCCTGCCGCAGCGCATAGCCGAAAAGAAGCATGTTGACATAGTGGTATGCATTGACGAGTTCCAGCAGATAGGGACATTCACGGACACTCTCACCTTCCAGAAGGATCTGCGTACGGCCTGGCAGCATCAGGACAATGTCACCTACTGTCTTTTCGGCAGCAGGAAACATTTGATGGAGAGCCTTTTCGACACGACGGACAAACCGTTCTACAAGTTCGGGGATATCTTGTATCTGGATTGCATACCGGTTTCCTACTGGATTGATTTCATACAGGGCAAGTTTCGTCAGGAGGGGAAGGTCGTCTCCCGGGAGCTCTGCACAAGGATATGTGAGACCGTCGGGTTCAACTCGTCCTATATCCAGCAGTTGTCGTGGTACCTGTTCCAGGAAACGGAGAAGGAGGCTGATTCTGCCGGATTCGAGGCCGCCCTGGAGGAACTGATAGCCCAGAACGCGCCCCTTTTCGAGAGCAAGACAGAATCCCTTACGGCATACCAGATGAATTTTCTGAGGGCCGTGTCAGACGGAATATCAAAGGGGCTGACCACTTCTAACGTTATCAGCAGATACAGGCTGGGTTCCTCCGCCAACGTCGTCGCGATAACGAGGATGATGCAGGAGAGGGATCTGATACAGGCTACGGATGGAGGTATCACGCTGACGGATCCTGTCATGGCAATGTGGATCAAGATGAACTGATTAGCAGCGCCACGGCTACCTGCAAAGCTGAAAATACGGCAAATAATAAAAATAATACTATGCGTAAAAGTTTACTATTCTCTGCTGTTGTCATGGCATTGGCAGTCGCCTGCACGCAGAATCCATCGACAACCAAAAGCGTTGATCTCGAGTATCAGTTCCACCGGATGAACAAGGAATTGAGTACAGGATGGAACAGTTATGATGCCAGGAGCCTTTTCACAGAGGTATATCTCCCCGAATGTTTCGGTGTCAAGATTGCCCTGGAGGACGCCAAGGGTGATTTTGTGGAAGATCTCAGGGTGGGTAACAAGCGCGAATGGTACAGGGCGCCGCAGGCGTGGAAGGATGATGCTGCCACTGTGCGTCCGTACGGACATGCATATGACAATTCATACAGCGAAGTCGATGCGGAATGGCATGGTGTTTCTGTCAAACTGCGCTGCGCTTCCGACGGCGATGATCTCGTGATGCTTCTCACTCCCGGCGAAGATTGTGCGGAAGGGGCCAAGGTGCGCGTGACCCCTTGTTTGAACTGGGATTATATCAGTCTGATCAACGGTGGGGATATAGTCAGACTCAATGATAAGGAGTTTTCTTTTATAAGACGTGGGAATGACTGGGAGATAAAGGGGCATGTCGTGGCTGACAATGTCATGACCCGGAATGCATTTTATGCCTGCGATCTTTCTTCTGCTGTCCTTGTGACGGTCGGGAAGGAATATACGATTGAAGAGGCGGAGGCTCTGATGCAGAAAAACAAATCTGCAATGGAGAAGTTGGCCAAAGAGAAATACGGCGAACACTATGATGCCTTCAATGCCTGTCAGAGCATACTTGCATGGGATACCATATATGAGCCTTCAGAGGAAATCATCATCAGCCCGGTAAGCCGCAACTGGAGCGTGAGATGGGCTACGGTCCCGGATTTCGGCGGATATGTGCTGTTCGACTGGGATACGTTCTTCGCATCCCAGATGCTTGCTTCTACCGGAGCGAAGGAACTCGCATACAGCAACGTCCATCAGGTCCTTTCCTCTGTCGACCAGGTGGGTTTTGTCCCGAAATTCACCGCTGACCACAAGAACATCACCGCAGACTGCTCCCAGCCTCCGGTAGGATCGATGAGCGTCTGGCGCATATACGAAAAATATGGGGAGAAATGGTTCCTTGAACTATGCTATCCGCGCCTGATGAAATGGAACCGCTGGTGGCCTGAGGACCGCCAGACCGACGGGCTCCTCTGCTGGGGCAGCAATCCTGTCCGTGAGCATCTCGGTGAAAGGGGAGAGGGCTCCCGTACCCATGCCATCCTCGAGAGCGGGCTCGACAATTCACACATGTACGACGAGGCCGGATATAACCCTGACAATCATCAGCTGACCATGCAGGATGTCGGACTTACCTCACTTTACGTCATGGACTGCGACTATCTCGCGGAAATTGCCGGCGAACTCGGCTATCGCAAGGACGTGAAAGAATTGAAGGCGCGTCCGGACATGTTCCGCAAGAACCTGCAGCAACTCTGGAGCGAGGAGGACGGCATGTTCTATAACCGTTTCACTGATACCGGCGAATACAACAAGCGGATATCCCCGACCAATTTCTATGTATTTCTCGCCAACGCTGCAAGCAGGGAGCAGGCGGACCGCATGATAAACGGCCATCTTCTCAATGAAGATGAATTCTGGGGAGAATGGGTGATACCCAACGCCCCGAAGAACGACCCTGCCTATCAGGACCAGGACTATTGGCGCGGCCGCATCTGGGGGCCGACCAACTATCTTACCTATATGGGCTTGAGAAACTATGCGGACAAGGAAGTCACCCAGGCCTTCGCGGACAAATCCGAAGCGCTTCTGCTTAAGGGCTGGCTGTCGAAAGGCTATATCTATGAGAATTGGAACGCGATTACAGGTGATTCCGAATTCAAGGACAATTCCGATACATTCTATCATTGGGGAGCCCTACTCGGCTATATTTCATTGATTGAAGCTTATGGAGACAAACTTTGATAAGAGAAAAGCACTGATTTTTGCGATATCGGTATGCCTGTTTTCGTGGGCGGCATTCGGGGCATTCTATCTGGTGACCGGCTGTGATCCCACTGCCAATAAGATTCTCTTCTCATTGTTTGAATGTCTTTACATGTTTTTCCCAATGCTGGTTGCAGTGGTGTTGCAATTGATACGGAAAGAACCTCTTACCGGCACGGGATTGCTGAATTTCAGGCTTTCATGGACATGGCTGGTAGCTTTGATGTTGCCGCTGCTTATAGTGGCCGTATGCATACCGGTCTCCGCGTTGATGCCTGGAGTGAAACTGCATTTCGGTCTGGAACAGGTGGTTGACATGTTCGGGATGGACGAATCCCAGGCGTCAGCGGCAATGTCGCAGATGCAGAGCATTCCTCCGGTCCTGTTTATCGCGCTTCAAGTGCTCAGCGGAATCATTGCCGGGTGTACGATCAATGCTTTGTTCGCGTTCGGCGAGGAATATGGCTGGCGCAACTATATGGCGGACGCACTGAGGGGCCTTGGTTTCTGGAAGAAGGCTCTGTTCATAGGCCTTGTATGGGGGATATGGCATGCCCCGCTCATCCTGCTCGGACACAATTATCCCCAGCACCCAGTGGCAGGGGTCGGGATGATGTGCATATTCTGCACTCTGCTTGGCGCCATAGAGCTGTATTTCGTGCTCAAGACCGGGTCTGTGTTCCCTGCCGCGATAATCCACGGTACCATCAATGCCGCCGCCGGACTCGTGCTTTATTTCGTCCGAGGTGGGAATGATCTTACCATCGGTGTGACCGGCATTGCCGGATTCATTTCCATGGCGCTGGCGTTAGCCGCTATATATATCTTTGACCGTTTCGTTTCCCGCGAACGGATCTTTGGTCAGCAGCCTGATCAGTGCTGAGCAGCCAGTTTCCGGTTGATTGAATCCGTACATTCAAGCAGAGCTTTCAATACGGCTTCAGGATCTCTCAAGCGTTCATTAGGTATATATATGCCAACACATCCCACGACATGGCCATCGTTGAACAGGGGGGCGGAAAAGCCCGTAATGCCATGCCTGTCATCGAGGATGTCGTATCCTCTTTGCCTGATGACTGTGAGGGCGTTTCTCAACTCTTTCTCCGGTTGGTCGGATTGATAGATCTCAGGCCACTCCTCCTTTGTGGGCATCCCCAATCGTGTCAGCAACTTTTCCAGGTGGGAGGGTGTATAGTTGGCGATGATGACCCTCCCGGCGCAGACGCCATACACCTCCCTCTCGAGATTTGTCCGTACGATCAAGTCTTGATCCGGTGCGGTGTCATACAGGACTACCCGTTTATCATTGTTGACAACGGCCAGAAGGGCGGTTTCGTTGATTGATTTCCCGAGCGCATCAATATCTCTCCTGGCTGTTTTGGTCAACTCTTCATTCTCTACGGGATGTCCGATGATGTGAAAGAATTTGTATCCCAGTCTGTAGGCGCTTCTAGGAGAATCTTGATTCACAAACCCTTTTGCCAGCAGAGTCTTCATGATTCTTGTGCAGGTGCCTTTGTCCAAAGAGAAAGCGGAAGCAATCTCTGACAGCGAAAACTCTTTTTGGGGATTTGCTCCAAGAAGTTCTATGATGTTAAGAGCTCTTTCTATTACCTGTATCATTTCGTAATATGAAATAGTATTCGATTTTATCTGTTTTTAAAACAAGCTGTTTTTTTTTTTTTAATTTTATGTGTTTCAAAGATATGATTTAAACTTTTACATTGCAAGCCATACATGATTTTTTATTTCGTATTATGAAATAGATTTTCGGGTAAAATGAATAGTGTATCCCTTTTTAATTAACTTAATTTAAGCCTATGGCAAAAAGAATCCTAGTGGTTGTGTTTGCTCTCCTGACAATGGGAGCGCAGGCATTCTCGCAGAGCGTCAGCGGAAAAGTCTCTGACGCATCTGGAGCTACGCCGGGTGTCAATGTCTTCATCAAAGGCACAACAACCGGTACTATGACTGACGCTGACGGTAATTATTCACTGTCGGGTGTCAATTCTTCCTCTGTCCTGGTATTCTCCAGCATCGGTTATCTCACTCAGGAGATCACCGTGGGAAGCCAGAAAGTGATCAATGTCTTTCTTAAGGAAGATGCCGAAACCCTTGACGAAATCGTGGTCGTCGGTTACGGTACCCAGAAGAAATCAAGCTTGACCAGTTCCATTACGGCTGTCGATACGAAGAAACTCAATGAGCGTACGATGCCGGTTCTGGCAAATGCCCTCCAGGGTCTTACCCCTGGTGTTGAAATCCGTCAGGCTTCAGGCCGTCCTGGTTACTCTACGAATGCATTCGATATCCGTGGCTCATCCAGGTCGACATTCTCATCCAACTCACCTCTTGTCATCGTAGACGGACTTGTCGGTGGTATCGAATCTGTCAACCCGAACGATGTGGAGAACATCTCTGTCCTCAAGGATGCTGCCGCAGCATCAATCTATGGTGCCCGTGCTACCGGAGGTGTCATTCTCATCACTACGAAGAAGGGCTCCGCAGGCAAGGTCTCCGTCAACTACAATGGAACCTATGGTGTTGAGACTAACCCTCTCGGACGTCTTAAGAACCATTTCCTCAGCACCCAGGACTGGATGAGGGCATACAACGAAGGCTCTGTCCTCGATGGTGCCGCTCCGATATACAGCGATGCGCAGATAGCTGAATACAATGGAACGGATCCTGACAAGCCGGCTTATTCGACATGGCTGGACTGGTGCCGCTTCTCTTCACCTGTGACCTCCCAGAACATCAGCGTACGGGGTGGTAACGACAAGATCCGCGCATATGCCGCAGTCGGTTATATGTGGCAGGACGGTATTCTTCCAAACGACGATTACAAGAGGTATAACGGACAGTTCAATCTCGATTGGAATGTGACGAAGAAACTTGAGGCCAACCTGACCTTTTCCTATAGGCGTCAGAATATCTCCCGTCCTAATGCATCTGTTTCAACAGGTGTGTTGCGCCCGATTCTCAATGCTCCGAACATCCCGGCATACTGGTCAAATGGAAATGCGGCCAACGGAACCCTCGGCAACGGGCCATACCTTTGTGAGAATGGTGGAAATTCTCTCACAAATTCGGATGCTTTCAGAATCAACGCCGATTTGAAATACGAAATCATTCCTGGCCTCAATCTCAAATATAATTTCGGAACTACAATAAGTTATAGCAGTACTAATACATTCTATGCGACCTATCTGAAGCCTACGGGTTCATTCTCCGATACTCCTGTCATCACTACTTTGAACAACAGGACCACACCGGAAGCCTCAGAGTCCTGGTCTGCATCTCATTACATTTCTCACCTTGTGACTCTCGATTATGCAAAGAAATTCGGAAAGAATCATGATTTCTATGCTATGGTAGGTTTCCAGAGTGAGGAAAACAAGGATGACTCCATCAACGCCTATGCTCTGGGCTTTGTCAACAACAGCCTCCGCAAGCTTGCCGCAACGACAGGTACCGGCACTGATATCAACGGCTCCGGTTCCGGAAGCGACTGGGCTATGGCTTCTTTCATCGGACGTCTCACCTATAACTATGCTGAGAAATATCTTCTGGAGGTTACTGCCCGTTATGATGGATCCTCCCGTTTCTCTTCAGCAAACCGCTGGGCCCTTTTCCCGGCCGTTTCCGCTGCATGGAGAATCAACAATGAGAATTTCATGAAGAATGCCGACTGGCTCAGCAATCTGAAGCTGCGAGCATCCTGGGGTCAGCTTGGTAATCAGGGTAGTTCACTCTATCCGTTCGCTGCCCTTGTCTCATTCGGCACATGGTATTTCGGGAACGGTGCATCCAAGACTGCAAGCCTCGGTACCGTCCCTAGTCCGAGTCTTTCTTGGGAGACCAAGTCCACCGTGAACCTCGGTCTCGACTATGGCTTCTTCAACCAGAGGCTCACAGGATCCTTCGACTGGTTCAAGGACAGGACAAAGGATATCCTTGCCACTCCTACCGTTCCTACCACTTATGGTGCTTCCGCTCCAGTCCAGAACGTTTACGTCGTGGATAACAGAGGTTGGGAATTCGTCATCCGCTGGGCAGATAGGATAGGTGACTTCAATTATGAGGTCGGCTTCAATATGGCAGACGCCAGGGACAAGGTCGTTTCCCTCGGAGAGCTCGGATCATATGACAAGCGCTACTGTGATGGAGAGAAGAAGGTTGTCATCTCCGGTGATACATATTATGGAGAAGGCTCATCCATGAACTCCCTCTACTACTATCATGACGATGGACTTTTCGTGGATCAGGCCGAACTTGACTCCTGGAAGGCTACTTTGAAGAACACCAACCCGTTCACCAACACAAAGCCTGGTGACATCAAATTCCTTGATAACAATGGAGACGGTGAGATCAACTCCAATGACCGTTTCTTCTCCAACCTCGATTCAAACCCTCACTACATCTACGGTTTCAATCTGGGTGGAAGCTGGAAGGGCTTTGACCTGTCTCTTGTATTCAATGGCGTACTTCAGAGATACACATTCAGAAACCGTGACGGTCACTATATGACCGGTAACCGTCTCCACTTCTCACTCATCGACTCCAACTATGAGAATAGGTGGACTCCGGAGAACCCTGACAAATATGCCGATCAGCCGCGTCTTACCCTGAACAACTGGATCAGCAACGACTTCAGTCCTTGCCTTTCAGCGGCAACGCAGTATCATCTCCGCAATCTGGGCTATCTCCGTCTGAAGAATCTCCAGTTCGGATACACTATCCCTCAGAAGTTTACCCAGAAGTTCAAGATTGCCAAACTTAGAGTTTACTTCTCAGGTGAGAACCTGTTCTACATCGCTCCGGGATATACGGAGTATATGGATCCTGAGTCCTTCTGGACGACCGGAGACAGCAGTTCATCCGTTTACTATGGACCATCAAAGTCATATACAGGCGGTATCTCCATTACATTCTAACGCATAAGGAAATATAGTTATGAAAAAGATAAATACCATATTTGCCGGTCTTGCGGTTCTGGCAAGCCTTTGCTCTTGCGAAGATTTCCTGAACAGAAACCCTCAGACTCAGCTTTCGACTGATTCTTTCTTCTCTCAAGACGCTGATTTCGCCATGGCTGCAGATGGTCTGTACACTTATTTTACAAGGTCATCCTCGGATTTCTATTTGGATATGAGGACGGACATGGCTGCCATCTTTACAAACAAGAGCGGTAACAGAAGTTATCCGTTCCTGTATGATGGTACTATGACTACTTCTTCATTGTCCATGTTCTGGGATTATACCGGAATCAGGAGGGCCCATATCCTTCTTGAACAGCTTGCTGAAAAAGGTGATGCCATTTCTTCCAAGGAAAAATTCAATCTCTACGAAGGAACTGCATATTTCATGCTTGCCTATCAGTATTTCAAGATGTTCCAGGGCTATGAGTCCGTTCCGCTTATCACGAAAGTCGTCACTGTCGAAGAATGCGATATTGCAAAGTCTTCTAAAGAGGATGTCTGGGCTTATGCCCTTGATTGTGTGAAGAAGGCCTGCTCGGACATGCCGAGTCTGGGCCCTGGCGCACACGAAAGAGGCCGTCTCACCAAACTTGCCGCCCTGACTCTCAAGGCTGACATGACCCTCTATGCTGCATCATATTACAATGGTGCCCTTACAGGTGCAAGCTGGAATGATGCCGCTACAGCCGCTTCCGAAGCTCTCACCGAGGCAAAGTCCACCGGTTACGGTCTTGCCGATGATTTCGATGCGCTCTTCAATTGCGACAAGCAGGCCGGCGCTGATGCTCAGAAGGAGATTATCTTCGAGTGGGTAAGACTCCAGAATCTCGCGACTACCAGCACTTCCTACTATAATTTCGGACCTCAATATAACAATATCGGTTGGGCCGATACGAGCCTTGCTCAGGAAATGGTGGACCGTGTCCAGTATCTTGACGGAAAGAGGGCTTACCAGAGTTCCCTTTACGATCCTGCCAAGCCTTGGGACAATCTTGACCCGCGCTTCGATATGAGCATGCTATATCCTGGTAAACTTGTCACTTTCTCTGATGGCTCTCAGTTTATCTACAACAGCCTTGCTTCAGAATATTATGATGCTGATGGCGTTTCGACCGGTACTGAGAATAAGGATTGGATCTTCTCTACCGAGTCATCTATCGACAGGAATGCTGTGGGATATCTCTGTATCAAGTATTGGGACCGTCATCCTGACAGGTCTGCCGGATATACCAGCTTCATCAACTACAGGTATGGAGAACTTCTTCTCATGTATGCTGAGGCTATGCTTGGTGCCAAGGGCGCTTGCAATGAGGTTTACAGTGCACTCACTGAGCTCCGTGCCCGTCCTTCAGTCAACATGCCTGCTATTACAGCAGCCGACTATCCTGATGTTGCCAGCCTTACGCAGCTGATCCGTGATGAGCGTGTCATCGAACTCATGTTCGAAGGCAAGCGTTACTGGGACAACAAGAGGTGGCACAGAATGGCTGAATCAGTTGAGATGAAGCATAATATCATCCGTGCTGCGACAGACTTCGATGCCAATGGCAATCCTACTGCATTTGCGGATAAGATTGAACTTCGCACCAGTGTCAATGACCCTACGAAGACTGAAGTGTTCGAACTTCCTGCACAGGACGATCCTCGCATCAATTTCCATGTCGGTCATTCGAATGGAGATAGGGATTACATCTGGCCTATTCCTCAGAACGCAATTGACAGGAGCAATACCGGTGCTCTTGTGCAGCATGATCTTTGGAAATAAAGGTTAAAATTAGTAGTTTTGTTAGAGAAGGGGCGCGGATGTCTCGGCGTCCCTTCTCTTTTTATCTAATGGCCATGAAGACAGTCCGTTAGGGATGATACTGAGTCGAACAAACAAACTTGTATGCATGGCGGCTTTGGCCATGCTCATAGTCTCATGCAAGGAACTTCCTTTTGAGACTCAGATACTGTCCTACGAAGGGAATAAGGTTGACGCGACTTATGTGTTCGACGGCACCGCTCTTTCTGAGGACGGGGCGGGGAAGTGGAGTGTTGACGTTGACAGGAAAAAACTGTCCGGCGAGGCCGTGGACTATGCGCTCACTTTCACGATGGAAGAAGGAGAGATGGCCTCCGGCGGCGCTGCGGTGCAGTTTTCTTTCGACAATTGGAGCACCGATAACTATATCTTCGCCCCTTGCTACCTCTACGGCGGCAACCGCTTCAGGATACTCAGGATAGGCTATCCTCCTTTCATATATGACGAAGCGGACCGTCCTTCGGACATGCCGATAACGACGACTAACATCCCACATCTGTCCAATGACGGGAGCGATGCCTATGTCGATTTCAAGACGAACAGTTGCGCCACTCCTCTTGCGGGCTTCTATGACAAGGATGCGAAGAGGGGCTTCTTCATCCTTGCTGAGCAGGATACCGTGCTGGGAGACGAGGCATTTTTCATCTATGAATACCCGTCAGAGAAACGCCTGACCATAAGGCTATCCGCACCTGGCGTCCGCGAGCATCGTTACAGGATGACCAGGGCGGACAATCCGAGTGAAGACAAGGGCATAGCGCTGAAGGGTGGAGATGAGATCAGGATGCATTTCCGCGTGTACGACTTCCCTTGCGAGGATTTGATGGACTATTTCGACAAGTTCCTCACTATACGCAAGGACCTGTCGGGTCAGAACGAGTTCCGCAATCTGGAGCCTTTCAGCAGCATAGCCGAGACGATATACAGGCATCATTTCGTCAACAAGTGGTATGAAGACAAGGATTTTGGATATTACTGCAACAAACCTCTGGGAGAATCTCCTTTCGGACACCTCCAACTCGGTTGGAACGGTGTGCCGGTATATTCTCTTGGCCAGATGCTCCGTCCGGAATATCAGCCGGACTACGATGAGGTGTTGCGCCGGGTGTGCAGATCCTTTGACTCAATCGGATATATGCAGGGGAAATCCGGTATCTTCTACGGCATGATGAAAAGAGGCGAGCTTCTCGGTGACAATTTCAGGGAGTCCGATATCATGCGTGATGTGGCAATGATAAGCCGTACGGCAATTGCAATCTACTATGGACTGCAGACGATGGAGGCGCTCCGCATGCAGGGCTGCGGCGATATGGTGAAGCCTTCATGGGAGGAATGCATACGCAGGGCGTGTGATGCTCTCGTGACTCTCTTCAACCGTTATGGCGAATTCGGTCAGTGCATCCGTGCCGACACTGGAGAAATATATGTCTATAACTCTGCCCAGAGTGTTCTGAGCATAGGTGCACTTGCCTATGCTTCCAAGTATTTCAACGCTCCTGAGTACCTTGCCCTGGCTGAGAAGGCCGCTGACTACTACTACGACAATTTCCTTGCAAAAGGCTATGTAGGCGGCGGCGCTGCGGAAACCCTGCAGTCTCCTGACAGCGAGTCTTCAGCAGAGCTGGTGGAATCCTACATGACTTTGTACGAAATCACCCGTGAGGAGAAATGGCTCGAGTACGCCCGCGATGCCGCGGCCTATTTCTCAACCTGGGTCGTATCCTATGACTACAAATTCCCTGAGGGCTCAGGTATGGCACGAACGGGTGTCAAGGCCGCCGGATCAGTATGGGCGAGTGTGCAGAACCAGCACAGCGCCCCTGGCATATATATCATGTCAGGAGACTTCCTTCTGAAATTATATCGTTGTACAGGTGACAAGCGCTACTTGGACCTGGATCGTGACATTTCACACAATGTCGTGCAGTATGTGAACACTGAAGGGAACAGGATGCAGGCGCATGGCGGCTTCGGCTATTGCACGGAGCGTGTGAACGTAGGTGACTGGGAGAACACCGTCGGAGGACTTGCCGACAATGACTCGAATCAGGCGTGGGAGAATGTCGCCCTTTTCCATACGTCCCAGAATCCCGGCATATATGTCCAGCCTGACACCGGTGAAATCTGTGTATTCGACCACGTGAATGCGAAGATAGTGTCGAGCGACGCGGAATCGGTCACCCTTGAGATAGAGAATCCTACCTACCGTGACGGAGACATCAGCGTGCTCGCCGAGACCTCGGAGCATGCCCGTGAGAACTCCCTCGGGTGGAATGCATGGTTCGGCTGGCCAAAGGTCCATGTCGCATCAGGGGAGACTGTCACGGTAACATTGCCTTTTGCAAAATAGAATAACTTCCAATATGAAGACGCAGATACTTACCATTTTATCCCTTGTTTCCTTCATGGTTTCAGTTATCCCGTCACGGGCTCAGGACAGGCAGGACGTGATGAGCCAGGCTTACAGGGATATGTGGAACGCAGAAGTCAATCAGAAGATAGATCATGACATCGAGACCTATCGTAAGGCCGATGCATGTATTGTGCTGGACAATGTCAGGCCGGGAACGAGTGTGAAGGTGGAGCAGATCACCAGCGATTTCCTCTTCGGCGGCAATATCTTCCTTTTCGGGCAGTTCGACACTCCGGAAAAGAACAAACGCTATGAGGATGTATTCGGGAATCTTTTCAATTCTGCTACCGCAGCCTTTTATTGGAAGACACTGGAGCCTGAGAAAGGAAAGCCAAGATATACAGCTGACAGTCCAGCAATCCACCGTCGTCCTCCGACGGATCCTGTCGTGTCATTCTGTGAGTCAAAAGGTATCATAATGAAGGGACATGCCATCATTTATGGCCTGAGAATGTGGGGCCAGCCGGACTGGATGCCTGAGAATCGAAAGCAGATGGAAGCCTATTTCGAAGCTCATGTCCGTGAACTTGCAGAGCGCTACAAGGGAAGACTGCAGAGCTGGGATGTGGTCAACGAAGCCATCGATCAGGCTGACAGAGGCCTGATGCCTGATGACTATACTTATAAGACGTATCTCAATGCGATGAAATATTTCCCCGAGAGCGTCGAATTCAATATTAACGACTGCGATATGCACGGTGGTCCCCGTCCGAGGTATGTCGAACTTGTCCGCAATCTGATCGACAGGGGCATACGCATAGACAACGTCGGTGTCGAGATGCACATCTTCAGGCCTTCAGAGGCTGAAGAGATAGCTGCCGGCTCCAAGTCCCTCTCTCCTGAAAAAATATGGGCGACGCTTGACTGTTTCAGTCAGGCCGAGCGTCCTCTTCTGGTCAGCGAAGTCACCATCGCGGCCCCCGATGACACAGAGAGAGGCAAGGCCATCCAGGCTGAACTTACGAGAGATCTGTACCGTCTGTGGTTCAGCTATCCGACCGTCAAGGCCATCACCTGGTGGAATGTCGCTGACGGAGGCGCCGCACCCGGTGAGCCCGGGGTGTCCGGCCTGATTGACACGGATTGCAATCCGAAACCTGCATATGAAGTGCTGGACAATCTCATCAACCATGAGTGGAAGACTGATATCACTGTGCCTGTAGAAAAAGATGGAACAATTTCTTTCCGCGGATTCAAGGGCAATTACAGGCTTTCATGGACGGACCGCAAGGGTAATCTTCAGACAATGGAATATCATGTCAGATAATAATCAGCTCAGGATTATGGGACGTATCAGACCCGGAAAGTGGAAGCCGCATCGTTGGTTGGCAGGCAGAACACAACAATATCGGACGGACTACAGGTTCTAAGAGAGTTCCAATACCTTCTATTAGTGCTTATAATCAAGAATTATATATAAACTTTAATATGACACACAGACTGTGCATCAGGCTTTGTACTTTCATTGCCGCTGCTTTACTTACGCTTCCTACTGCCGCCCAGAATGAAGGCGGACTCGATTTCTACACTCAGATGGCCATGAGCCAGTCGCAGACCGCTGTCCGCGCTGACCAGGAGGTCCCGGCGATGAGGGTGCTTCCAGAGGACAGGAGGCTCAGCTGGTCCGGGCGCAGGGACTTGACCTGGATACCGATGGAGAAGATAGGCACCAAGGAGGATATGCTTGCCGAACTGGCCCTCCTGAAGGAACGCTATGCCCCATTCCAGAAGGACCTGGCCCCGAAGGCCGATGAGGTAAGACGCACAATCGACATTGACGGCATGCAGTTCCGTCTGGAGGATGACGCCGACAGGGCGGATTTCGGCCGTGTGGTCCGTGGCGAAGGGGAGTGGAAGAACGTTCCTATCCCGTACTATCATGGTCCTTCCGGAAATGTGACGGCCTGGTACCGCAAGGAAATCGAGATACCGGAGGAGATGATGTCATTCCCAGTAGTGATGCTTCATTTCCAGGCTGCGGATTATTATACGGACGCTTTTGTCAACGGTCATCACATCGGTTTCCACGAGGGCATGCTCGATGAGTTCGAGTTTGACATGAAGCCGTATCTCAAACCCGGGAAGAACGTCATTACTGTAAAGCTGCGCAATGAATTCCCTATGATGGGTGACCAGTGGCCGCGCCGTTATGGCAATAAACTGTCTGCGTCCAACAGTCCGGGATGGGATGATCCGTATACCGGATGGCAGGAGTGCCCTGCCGGTTTCGGAATTTACCAAGACCTTACGATAGTTGCCAAAAATGAGCCATATATCAGGGACGTTTTCTGCCGCCCTCTAATTGATGAAGGCGCAGTGGAAGTCTGGACTGAAATAGAAAAGAACGACGGCTCCCTGTTCCATGATCACATTGTGGAATTGAGCCTTTACGGACAGAATTTCGAGGCTGCCGTATTTGAGAATGAGACTTTTGAAATCCGAAATCTGGTCTGCGGCGTCAGTTTGCAGAAGCATAAATACAAGATACCTTCCGAACTTCTCCGTCTGTGGACCCCTGACGAGCCTTGGCTGTATCAAATGCAGGTTAAGCTGTATGACAAGGAGTCCGGCGCCCTGCTCGATGCGCAGCACAGGCAGTTCGGCATGAGGAGCTTCATCATTGACAAGAATAGCGAGCCTAAGGGCAGGATGTACCTGAACGGTAAGGAGATACGCCTGAGGGGCTGCAACACCATGGGATTCCTTCAGAAGGATGTGGTCAACCATGATTTCGCCCAGCTTGAGGAGGACCTGCTGCTTACGAAGTTGACCAATATGAATTTCATCCGTACCACGCAGCGCATCATGCCCCGTGAGGTATATGAATACGGTGACCGCCTCGGAATGATGTTCCAGTCTGACCTGCCGCTGTTCGCATTTATGAACCAGAAACAGTTCTCCCAGTGCGCCGTGCAGGCCGGAAACATCGAACGTGTCCTCAGGAATCATCCGTCGGTGATTATCCTGAGCCTCCTCAATGAGCCTGGTACAGACCGTTCCACATGCATGGATATCCGTGCCTATCAGCAGCAGAGCATAGCCGAACAGATAGTTGTGCACAACGAGAACCCGGACCGCGCCATCAAGCAGGTGGACGGAGACGGATTTGGTGTTGGCTGGGAATATCCGGACAGACATGTTTACAACATCTGGTATGATGGCGGTTCGGTTCATAAAGTTGCCCGTATGGGGCGTGGCGAATTCGTCTCTGTACAGAAGGGGTGGATGTTCGGATGCGGAGAATTCGGTGCCGAGGGCCTTCCTTCTGCGGATATGATGCGGCGCCGTTATCCATCGGATTTCCTTGCGACAGCGCCTGACGGCACATGGACGCCGGTCAATATCCCAAGATGCCAGTCAACGGTAACCGGCCTGCAGTTCTTTGAGGCCCCTACGACCATTGAAGGCTGGTCCGAGGCTACACAGAAACATCAGGAATGGGGTGTGCGCCAGATGGCCAGGGCATACCGGAGAATGCCGCGCATGAATTCCTTTGCCGTCCATCTCTTCATTGATGCATGGCCAAATGGATGGCATAAAGCGATAATGGATTGCGAAAGGACGCCGAAGAAGGCCTGGTATTCCTATCGTGACGCGCTGACACCTCTGGCCGTCCAGGTCGAGAGCGAACGCGCCCAATTCTTCAGTGGGGAGAAGTGGCCTTTCCAGATATGGATATGCAATGACACTCATGACATGCCGGACGCGGAACTGCGATATGTGTTCATGAATGGCAGGCGCGTGCTTGACAGCGGTACCGCTGATGCTTCGATTCCGACAGTTGCTGACCATTCCTGTTTCCAGGGATTCCTTGACCTGAAGATGCCTTCGGTGACATCTCCGACACAATATTCGGTCAAGGTTGCCTTAGTCGAAAAGGCTTCCGGCAGAGTGCTTCATGAGGATTCTGCGGATTTCACCGTCCGTCCATCCGTCAAGAACAAGATAGCAAGGAAGGCCGTTATGGTCGGAGAGGGAGCGGATGCCAGTCATGTGGCTACTACATTCGGACTTGCGTCAACTGTATCGGACGGTAATTTCAAGAACAATGACCTTATCTTCGTCAGTGACCCGGATATATCCGCATCCGATGCTGCGGCAATTTCTTCCGCAGTCCGCTCCGGAGCGACGGCGGTAGTCTTTAAGGATGCTGTCGGTTCCGCCTCAGTGCTGACCGGCCGTCAGTTGAAGGTGGGGAAAGAAATCTACAGGCTCATCCTGACCTGCAAGCCTGGGCACAGGTGGGCTCAGGGTCTTGATTATCTGGATTTCAAGAGCCCGTACTCCGCAAAGGAGGATATTCCGGTCAAGTATGCCATGTGTCCGTTCACTGCGGACGGAGTCTCTCCTGTCCTGTCATTCCAGAATGGCACTGTAATCGGTGAGATTCCTGAAGGGAAGGGGCGATATGTCATATGCTCCCTGGATCTGGACGGAATGCTATCAATGAATCCTCCGCTTGCCGAGGTGTTTAAAAATATGATGAAATGAAATCTTTTTTCTTAAAAAAACTGCTTGCTTCATTCTGCCTCATCACCGCTTTGACTTCAATGTCCATTGCCCAGGACTATGGGGCATATCAGGCCAGGAAGGTGCCCGGATGGTTCATTGAGGGATATACTTACCAGATATCGCCGAGGGCCTTCACTAAGGAAGGGACCATAAAGGCTGCGGCTGAAAAGCTGCCTTACCTCAAAGACCTGGGTGTCGGCACCGTATATCTATGTCCCGTATTCGTCATGGACGATGACATGGACGTTTCAGGGTGGAGTCTCGGGCAGCTGGGGAGCGGTTACGGCAACCCTAAGAATCCATACAGAATCAGCGATTATTTCCATGTTGACGAAGAGTTCGGTACAGATGAAGACTTGCGTGATTTCATCCGACGTGCACATTCTCTCGGAATCAGGGTGCTTCTGGACATGGTGTACTCGCATTGCGGTCCACGTGCAGTATTCATCAAGGATCATCCTGAGTTCCTTAAATACGACGAAAATGGAAAGGTTATCGAAACCTGGTGGCATTTTCCTGCTCTGAACTTTGACTCCGAATCTCTTCGCACATATTTGAAAACCAACATGTTGTATTTTGTGTGCGATTTTGGTGCAGACGGATTCAGATGTGATGTTTCGGATTCCATCCCGATAGATTTCTGGGAGGAAGCAAGAGTGGAACTTGAGAAGGTCAGACCCGACATCGTGATTGTGGCCGAAGGCAAGAGAAAGTCAAATACTATCAAGGCTTTCGATGCTAACTATGAATGGGAGATCGTTTACAAATGTGCTTTCTTGTTACTTAAGAATCCGGATGCACTCAAGGATGAAGGGGGCGCTGCGGCTATAAGAAAGAAATATGAAAGTTACCTGTCTGAATACCCGAAAGGTACCCGGGTCTGGCGTTTTACAGAGAATCACGGTACTGCCACCGATGCATGGGATAAACGTGACGAGGCTGTATATGGCCATGATAACCAGGAACTTGGACTTGCGTTCTGTTTTGCTCTCGACGGCATTCCTCTAGTTTACAATGGACAGGAAATATGTGATGCATCACGTCACTCCATTTTCAGCAAAAAAGGAACCGCGTGTATCGATTGGACCCGTTCCGGGGAGGACTACGCCATTCGCCGCAGCGAACTGCTTCGCAAATGGGCGAAGATGCGCAAGGACTATTCCTGCCTCGTTGAGGGCAGGGTGGAGTGGCTTGACAACGACCGTCCCGACAAGGTTTGCTCATTCAAAAGGACCGACGGCAAGTCAAAGGATGTGATTTTCGTTGCAAATTGTACCTCTGACAAAGTACGTGTCCGTCTGTCCGACGGGACAAAATACACCCTTGGTCCATGGGGGTATATTTTCGAATGATTTTACTTGAAAATAGGAGAATTCCTTATAGAAATTCATCACTACTATGGTTAATACAAATATGCTCATGAAGAATATCCGTCTGTCAGCAGTTATTTTGCTTCTTCTTTTCCTTTCCTCTTGCGGCAGCGAAGTCAGCAAATATGACTTAGTATGGGACAGCCCGTCCGGGGATGCATCCGGCAACATGCCGATCGGCAACGGTGAAGTCGGAGCGAACGTATGGGTCGAATCGAATGGTGACCTGGTATTCTACATGTCCAGGACCGACAGCTGGAGCGAGACGGGAGAGTTGTACAAGCTTGGCCGTGTAAGGGTGAGCTTCTCTCCTTCGATCGTCTCCGGTGGCGATTTCAGCCAGATCCTGGACCTTGCTGACGGCCGTATCAAGTTGCATGGCGCCGGGACTGATCTTTCATTCTGGATCGACAGCGAGCAGCCTGTGATCCGTATCGCCGGAAGCTCGAAGGAAGGCGTGAGCGTCAGGGCTAAGGCGGAGGTGTGGAGAGACCGTCAGGAGCGGATCACACCGGAATATGCCAATAATTGCTGCCGTTCGATATCCGGATTCCCTGAGGATGTCGTGTTCAGCAGGTATCCAGATGAGATCCTCGACTCTGAGGATGCCGTCACGGTGCGTCACCACAATGTCTGCTCTTCGTATGATGTGACATTGGATCTGGAGGGCATCGAGATTGAGAACAGGGCGGTATACGACCCGTTCAAGGACAGGTGCTTCGGTTTCAGGATGGAAGGCAAAGGCCTGAAGAAAACATCCCAAGTCGGGCTTGAAAGTACAGGATATTTAAAGAACATTGACATTCGCATCGCCACTGACAGCGGCATCTACCCTGATCCTGATGATTGGACGTCGAAGGTGAATGAAGTGGCCTCTGCGGCCCCGGGCAGCGGGAAATCTCTCCGCAGGACTGCGGGATACTGGAACCGTTATTGGAACAAGAGCTACATCTATGTGGAGACCCCGGACGGAGATACCGGACGTAAGATAACCAGTTCATATTTACTGCAGACCTGGATACAGGCTTGTGCAGGTCGCGGAAACTACCCGATAAAGTTCAACGGCTCGCTCTTTACAGTCGATTCGAAATTCACAGACGCCGGAACTGATTTTGATCCCGATTACAGGAGATGGGGCGGAGACTACTGGTGGCAGAACACGCGTCTGGCATACCATCCCATGCTCAAGTCCGGTGATTATGACATGATGAAGGTCGTGTTCGAGCATTATTTCCGTAACCTCCCGATGATGAAGGCAAACACCCGGACCATGCTCGGAGCGGACGGCGCCGTCAGCCCCGAAACCGCTACCGTTTTCGGCACATACTGCCCTCAGGATTACGGCTGGGACAGGAGCCAGTGCACGGATAAACTTACTGTCAACAATTATGTCAGGAGATACTGGAGCTCGTCCCTGGAGATGGTCTCGATGATGCTCGACTACTACGACTATACGGGGGACAAGTCGTTTGCGCAGGATAGGATCGTCCCATATGCGAGGGAGTTCCTGAAATTCTATGATACATTTTATGGTCGTGATGCAGAGGGCAAACTGTATCTCTCACCGATCCAGAGCCTCGAGACCTACTGGTATGATGTGGTGAACGACATGCCGACAGTTGTCGGACTGCACGATATCCTGCCGCGTCTGCGTGCATTGCCTGCAGGGTTGAGCGGAGACGGGGACAAAGCCCTGTGGCAGCGCCTTTTCGATGCCTTGCCCGACATCCCGACAAAAGTCGAAGACGGGGTGGAGGTGTTCTCTCCGGCTGAATCATACAATCCTGCCCGGTGTAATTTTGAGAATCCTGAACTGTATCCTATCTTCCCGTTCCATCTCTGCAATATCACTACAGACAATCTGCAGATGGGCCGCGAATCCTTTGAGAGAAGAATTATCAAAAATACTTTCGGTTGGAGCCAGGACGGACAGGAGGCTGCCAGGCTCGGTCTTGCTGATGAGGCTGTCAGGGATCTGCTGGAAAAAATCGAAAATTCCAATCCTGCATTCCGCTTCCCTGCATACTGGGGTCCGAACTTCGACTGGACTCCTGACCAGGATCATGGCAGCAATCTGTTGATAACATTGCAGGAGATGGTCCTGCAGACTTATGACGGCAAGGATTACATCCTGCCTGCCTTCCCTGATGACTGGGGCGTGAAATTCAAGCTGTACAGTTTCGGGGGCAGGAAGGTGAAATATCATAAGGCATTGTAA
>JAZRXV010000054.1:0-26532 GCA_045600405.1 Candidatus Cryptobacteroides sp. | reverse complement strand
TCGTTTATGTGAAGTTCCTTGCTGACCGAGTATGTCTTCCTGCCGGCATCTAACAGGTGCATCGCGTGGACATAATTTGGGTAATTCTTATTGTTCATATCTTCCCATTTTGTGTCCAACTTTTGGGGTGCAGTTCAAATTCAGCCTGCCATCCACAAAAACACCCATATTTGTGGATGGGAACCGGAAACTGATGTGGAATTAAGAAGCTGTTTTAAAATGGCTTCTAATAAGACAAAGGTACTGATGAGCGGCAACACTGTATTCCGGCTTGCCTTTGGTGAACATTTGGGGATAATCTGCACTTATCTGGAAAAATAGCTGCAAGATAAGTGCACTACTAGGATCACAAATATGTCATTAGGGTCGCGAGAAACCGATTTGTCAAAATTTCTTGCACTTACCCTGTCATGAATTTACCAGATAAGTGCAGAGATTGCGGGTCAAGCCCGCAATGACGGGAAAAGATGCCCGCAATGACGGGAAGGAGGCGCGCATTGATGGCAGGATGCATTGATGGCAGGATGCATTGACGACAGGACGCATTGATGACAGGACGCATACGCCGCCATCTTGAGGACAAGGCGAAGTAACAGTTTTTTTTCGTAACTTGCGGCACTTAACCCGAAACAGAAAGAATCATGCAACTTGACGGAAGAAGACAAAGCACCAATGTCGATGACCGCAGAGGTCATTCCACTGCAACCAAGGCCGGAGGGATAGGTCTCGGAGGCATCATTATCGGCGGACTCATATATATTCTCATGGGAGGCAACCCTTCCGATGTGATCGGCGAGGTGGCCGGGCAGATGATGAATCCTACGGAAGTGACCACCGGCGGTTACACACCTACGGCGGAAGAGGAGGAACTGGCTGTGTTCGCATCACAGATCCTCGCCGGCACGGAAGACGTATGGGGGAAAATATTCGAGCAGAGCGGTCTCAAATACATACCTCCAAAGCTCGTCCTCTTCTCAGGGGCTGTCCAGTCAGGATGCGGCGGCGCGACGGCTTCATCCGGTCCGTTCTACTGCAGCGCTGACCAGTGCGTGTATATCGACCTTTCTTTCTTCACTTCAATGAAGAAACAGATCGGCGCTGACGGGGATTTCGCCTATGCCTATGTCATAGCACACGAGGTCGGCCACCACGTGCAGTATCTTCTCGGCACACTTCAGCAGGCCCACAACCAGATGAACAGGACCAGCGAGAAGGAGGCCAACAAGATAAGCGTCCGCCTCGAGCTCCAGGCCGATTTCTACGCCGGAGTATGGGCATGCAACGACAACAGGATGTTCAACTCCCTCGAAGCTGGAGACGTGGAGGAAGGAATGGCCGTGGCCTCAAAGATCGGCGACGACTATCTCCAGAAGCAGGCCTACGGCTACACCGTACCTGACGCCTTCAACCACGGCACCTCCGCACAGAGGTCCAGATGGCTCAAGAAAGGTCTCAACACAGGTGACCCTTCACAGGGAGACACCTTCAGCATAGCATACAACCAATTATAGGAAAACAGGGGTTTAACCCACAACCCACACCAGAACGTGGCGGTCGAATGTCATATATTCGAGCGCCACTTCTTCTTCATAACCGTCCTTGTCGGTAAAAGTGGCTTCGAGTTCTCCCTCCCCCTTCGGGCGGAATTCGTCTATCTCGATCTGCTCGGCGAAATCCACGTTGTACTGGGACATCTTCTTATAGACGGCCTCCTTGGCGCACCAGTAGATGGCGAGCTGCTCGTTGCGCTTGTCATTGTCAAGGTCCTCGATCTCATCCTCTGAAAGAGCCTTTTTCTCCACTGCGGAGAAATCGCGGTCAAGGGACTCGCAGTCGATGCCGACCTCTTCGTCACCGTCATTCAGTATCACTGCGACATACTTGCCCGTATGAGTAATGCTGATGTTGGTAGCGCAGTTCTCGATATAAGGTTTGCCGTTGTCGTGATGGCTCAGATACACCTTCTCTTCGAACATGGTGTCCAGAAGGGCGCGTACCGCCAGCTTCTGCTTCCTGAGGGATTCACTTTTGATGTAGGAGATTTCCTCCATCTCATCGGATGGAATGGAAGTAAGGTCCATGAGCTCCTGCTCGGACTCGGTGATCTGCCAGACTCCCAGTCTCGAGTGGTAGTCGTCGTCCAGATCCTTTATAAGATATAGTGCCATAAATAGGTTTATAACGCCACAAAGATAATGATTTTTTGTATATTTGTGCCACTTTTCACAAAAGGACAGAATAATACTAATTATAACTCAATCATGAAATTCCTTACAGACGAAAAATTGGTCATCGTTGGCGCCGGCGGAATGATCGGATCCAATATGGCCCAGACCGCTCTCATGCTCGGTCTTACCCCTAACATCTGCCTTTACGACATCTTCGAACCAGGCGTCCACGGCGTTGCTGAAGAAATCTATCACTGCGCATTCGAAGGCGCAAACGTCACCTGGACAGTCGACCCTGCAGTCGCATTCAAGGACGCGAAGTACATCATCTCATCAGGCGGAGCCCCTCGTAAGGAAGGCATGACCCGTGAGGACCTTCTCAAAGGAAACTGCAAGATCGCCGCTGAGTTCGGTGACCTTATCAAGAAGTACTGCCCGGATGTCAAGCATGTCGTAGTCATCTTCAACCCTGCAGACGTGACCGCTCTCACAGCCCTCATCCATTCCGGGCTCAAGCCTGAGCAGCTCACCTCACTCGCAGCCCTCGACAGCACCCGTCTCCAGGAGGCTATCGCACAGTACTGCGGTGTACCTCAGTACAAAGTCACCAACGCCCGCACATACGGCGGACACGGAGAGGCAATGGCTGTATTCGCCAGCAAGACCCTCGTTGACGGCAAGCCGCTTGCAGATTTCAACATCCCTGCTGACAAGTGGGAGGAAATCAAGCACAACACCATCCAGGGTGGCTCCAACATCATCAAGCTCCGCGGCCGCAGCTCATTCCAGAGCCCTGCATACCAGGCTGTCAAGATGATCGAGGCTTCAATGGGCGGCGCCAAGTTCGAATGGCCTGCAGGTTGCTATGTCAACTGCGACAAGTGCGGCTATAAGAACGTCATCATGGCTATGCCTTCAGTTATCGACGCCAACGGTGTCAGCTTCAACGCTCCTGCCGGCACAGCTGAGGAAATGGCTGCCCTCCAGACATCATACGAGCACCTCTGCAAGATGCGCGAGGAGATCATAAGCCTCGGTATCATCCCTGCAGTCGAGGATTGGAAGACAATGAATCCTAATCTCTAGACTTGAGCCATAACTCCGGATCCTGGGGTTTTGTCCCCTGCCAGAGTTGGAAATGAAGCTGGGTCTGACCATCAATGGTATCGACGATACCCACGGTCTGCCCAGCTTTCATTTTGTCTCCGGCCTTCACCGAGACCGAAGACAATTTGCAATAGAAAGTGAAATATTCTCCGTGACGGACCAGGACGCACTTGTTATAGCCCGGCATCACGATCACCCGCTTCACCTCGCCGTCGAAAATGCATTTCACCTCCGTCCCTTTCGGTACGGTAATGTTGATACCGTTGTTGAACGGCAGTTTCACGGACTTGTAAACCGGATGGTAATGCTGGCCGAAATGGTCAGCGACATGCCCCACCGCCGGCCATGGAAGACGGCCCTGGTTGGAAGCGAATTCCCCGGAAAGTTTGAAATCCTCCGGGCTCTGAGGCTTCGGTGTCCGGGATGCTCCCGGCTTGGAAGACGACGATCCGCCGACAGCTGACGCTATTATCTTCTGTATCTCCCTGTTCAGCGCCTCTACCTGCTTGCGCTTGGATGACAGCTGGGACTGGTATTTCGATTTCTCCTTGGTGAGCTGTGCGACTATCTTCTTCTGTTGCGCCTCTTCCGCAGTGAGGCTGCCGAGAACCTTCTGCTGTTCGTCCCTGGCCACCTTGGCCTTCTCCCTGAGCGCCTCCAGTTCGGAAAGCTTCACTGCAAGTTCAGCCTGCGCCTCCTTTATCTTGACCGCCTGGGCGTTCATGCGGCCCGAGAGGTTGCGCAGATACGAATAGCGCCTCCCGGCCTGGCTTATATTGCGGCTGGCGAAAAGGTACATATACCACACCTTGGCATCCCTGTTCTTATATGCGTTCTTGACAAGCCGGCCGTAGTAGAATGTCATCGTATCCAGACGCGCCCGGATTGCATCGGCCTGGGACTTATACACGGTGACAGTGTCGTTGATAGCCTTGAGCTCTTTCTCGCTCTCGGCAAGAAGGGATTTGCGCGCATCTATCTTCTGACGTATCAGGGAAAGGCTGGTCAGGGCATCCGACTTCCGGGAGGAGTTCTCCCTTATCTGATTCTCTATCTCCTGTATCTCCCGCTCAATACGCGCCTTCCGGCTTTCCTGCCGGGATGTGTCCTGCGCCGTCATCCACAGCGGAAGCAGCATCAGCACGACTGCAACAGGGAATATCTTGAAACAGCGCCTCATTTCTTCTGCTCCGACAGTGACTTGTAATATGATGAAAGGTCAGTCTCGCCAAGCGCCTCAAGGACCTTGGAGTAATGCTCCAGCACTACGGCGCTCTCCTTCCCTCCATAGATCATGGCATGCTTGAAATAAGGTTTCGCCTCCTTGGCTTTGCCGGTCAGGTACAGCAGCCAGCCGTAGGTGTCGAGGTATGTGGCATTGTCCGGCTCGAGTTCAATGGTACGCCGGCTCATTTCAAGGGCCTTCTTCAGTTTCTTTCCGGACAGACAGAGGAAATAGGCATAGTTGTTCAGGGCAAGACAATAGTCGGGATTGATGGCAAGTGCCCTCTCATAAGTCTTGAAGGCCATTTTGTCCAGCCCCTGCGAATGATACATGTCCGCCATGGTCCCCATGGCAAGCATGAGGTTGGTGGTATCCCTGGCCTCCATGGCAAGAGGTATTATCTCCTCGCATTGCCTGTAGATTCCGGTGGTGTCCCTTTCGATGAAGCATATGTTCAGTTTGTTGACATGGGACTGGACATCCTCCGGATGCATCACGAGGCAGGTGTCCACGAGATTGCCCAACTGCTCCCCCCAGACCCAATAGAACCGGGAGTCCATACGCTCGAGTACGGCCTTGAGATATCCGCTTTTCATGTCGGGATAGACATCCCCGTTGTGTATGAACTTGTCAAGGGAAAGGAAATACGACGGCATATTGCCGCGATAGCGCATTATCTCGGCTTTGCCCATCTCGGCGGGAGCATATGACGGATCGATTTCAAGGGCCTGCTCATAATAACTGAGAGCTGTGGAATCGTTCTGCTCGTTCAATTTGTTGTCTGCTATGAGGGTCAGGGTGTATGGGGTGCGGTAACTCGACGGTTTGAGCTTGAGGAGCTTCTCGCAAAGACGGGCGGACTCGGCCTGGCGTCCCTGCGTATTATACAGCGATGCGAGGGCACTGAGATACCAGCAGTTCAGGGAGTCCAGGCTGCAGGCCTTGAGGAGATGCTCCTCCGATGATGACTTGTCTCCGAGTGAGTATTCGCACAAAGAAAGATAATACAGGGAGGCATCGTCAGTACTGTCCTTCGCATGGAGCATGGAGAACGCCTCTTTCGCCGTCTTGTAATCACCGTCCGAGAAGTGCTGGACAGCATCTATGAATGCAGTTTCGTTCTGTGCGGAAAGGGTGGAGCACAGCAGCAGGAATGTCAGATATAAGAGCGCCTTACGCATATCGAATACAAAATTATGCAATTTGAGAGAAAAAATATCTATTTTAGTCACAATAATTCGGACACACGGATGCAACTTTTTTCAACTAAAAAGCATCTTATGTCTCGGGAAGCAGATTGGATCGAGGGAGCGAAAGGCGGTGACCGCCGCTGCCAGAGAGCCATCTACGACTTGTTATCACCCAAAATGTATGCCGTTTGCATGCGCTATATGGGCGATCAGGAGTCCGCTGAAGACATTCTTCAGGATGGTTTTGTAACTCTTTTCACCAAACTGGACAGTTTCTCGGGGGAAGGATCCTTCGAAGGCTGGGCCCGCAAGATCTTTGTAAACACTGCGCTGATGAGTCTCAGGAAGAAAGACGCATTGAAGAACAGCGAAGACGTGGAGGCAGCATGGGATATCTCAAGCGAGGATCCCGGAGCCATAGAGAAGATCGGGTGCAAGGACCTGCTGCGTATGGTGTCCGAACTGCCACCCGGTTTCAGAACTGTTTTCAACATGTATGTGATCGAAGGATACTCCCACAAGGAGATTTCGGAGATCCTCGGAATCTCCGAGACCACATCACGCTCGCAGTTGCAGAGAGCGAGAACGCTCCTGCAGTCAAGGATTAAAGACAGATATTAAGATGCCGGAAATGGAACCCATGGATTTTGACCGTCGGTTGAGGTCAATGCTTGAAGACGCGGAGGCGAAGCCGTCCCGCCGCGTCTGGAAAGCCGTATCCTCCCGTCTGGACGCCGCCGATGCAGCAGCATCGGCTTCCTGGGCGTGGGTGAAGTGGGCCGGGATAGGCCTTGCCACCGCAGCGGCTGTTGTCGCAGGCATCTTCATTCATGACCCAATTCCAACCTATAATAATATTCAACAAGGGGAGCCTTCTTCGATTACTGCGCAGGTTGTGCCTGAGGCTCAGCCGGAGCAGTCTGTTCAGGAGGCCCAGCCGAACGGGCAGGCCGGTGCACCTATCACCGCGCCTGCTCAGAAGGCTGCAAAACGCAAGGCAGCTGAAGAGCCTGTGCAGATAGTGCGCCCGGAAAAGCATGAGCTTACCGCTCAGGCCTTCATTCCTGACGTACCGCAAGTCACCGGAGACCGGCAGGAAGTGCAGGAAGATCCGGGACAGGAGACGCAGGTCCGTGAGCAGGCCCATGACGATCCTTTTGCCCGCATGGCATGGGAAGATGCGCATGAGAATCCGGCATCCCCGGCGCGCATGTATGTCTCCGGAGCCCTGACGGGCAATGAATCCGGCATCAGCGCCCACAGGGACAGCCGCCGCTATTCATCATCAGCCGATGTCCCTAAGACCGGTGTGACGGAGCTTGGCGATTCCTCCTACGGGATTCCGTTCACGATAGGACTGGGTGTACGTTTCTACGTAGCCCCTAAGCTTTCCATCGGGACAGGCCTTGACTATTCACTCGTAACCCGATCCTTCGAAGGCAAGTACAACAATGTCAACGGCGGTGTGATCGAGCAGACTGCATCAGGCACCTTCTTCCATTCGATGCATTACATCGGCATACCGGTAAACGTTTATTACGATCTGCTGGCCGGCGACAAACTTAAATTCTACATATATGGTGGCGGAGCAGGCGAATACTGCATTGCCAACAAGTACACCCTGTATTCGGAGAACATCACCTATTCCGAGCCTGTCAGGAAGCTCCAGTGGTCAGCAGGTGCCGGATTGGGCGTGGAATTCAAGCTCACACCTTTCCTGGGAATATATGTCGATCCAGGTGTAAGATATTTCTTCGACTGCCAGCAGCCTAAGAGTGTGCGCACCGAGCATCCGTTCCTCATGAATTTCAACGCAGGCGTGCGGTTCGAATTCTGATTTTGCAGAAAAAGGAAAAACTTCAAATTTATACTTTTGTGACGGTAGACTCGGAAATTGTGACAAACGATTTCCGGGTTTATTCTTTTTCCTCCTTTCTTTGCAGCAGACAGCGACAGAACGATGAAGGGCCGGTATTTGACAATCTTTATCATGCTCGCCGCAGCGGCGGCATGTGATATCTTAGGAGATGGACTGCAGGATGGCAGGCCGAGGATGTACTGCGAGAGAGGCAGAGGGGATGGATCCAGCAGCAATGCCGGGAGTCACGGCCATCCAGGCCCGGAGGACAGTACACCGGTATTTGTCCCTGACACCTCCATCTTCATCTCGGCGGTGAGGTGCGAACCCGGCTACGACTGGAGACGGGATACCGCCTATGGAGTAAGTTCTTCCGAACTGCTCCTGATGCATAATGGTGAAGTCATAGTCTGTGTGCCGACATCTGCGGCAGCGCATGTATGCACCGACCCTGACATGCACCATATAATCGGCGGGCACCTCTACACCGAGTTTTCCAACGGGACAAGGACATATATAGGGCGGGACGGGGAGGAACTCTTCAGTTTCGAAGGGCGGGAATTCCTCAAAGGGCTCTGCGAGAAAGACGGCAAGGTGTATACCCTGTCGGAAAAGAGGTCGGGCAAAGGCTTCTCTTTCAGGGAAAACGGAACGGTCATCATATCGTCATCCTCCGGTGACATCCTGGGAGGTTTCGGCGAGCCTTCATATCGAGGTACCGGGGCATTGTATCTGGATGACGGCAAAGTCTGTTTCACATACAGCAGCGGCAGTTCCTTGTTCAAGCAGTTCAATCTTGTCAGGGACGGGGAGGAATCCTCCCCGGGAAGGGGTCCAAGCATACTGGACGTCAGGTCCGTGCAGGGAAAGGATGTTGTCGCAAAGGTCTCCTCATCAGGTCTGGTATGGAGCAGCGCACACATCTGGCCGGAGAGCGACGGATACCTGATATCGGGAGACGTACTCTACAACGGGTCCCGACGCTCCGGGATCCTTGATACACGCAGCGGAAATTTCAAAGTCCTGGGGCCGGAAGGCATGCAGATATACTACAAGGACGGAATGTCTGCAGCCCTGGATCCCGGAAGCATGGAGGGATGTTTCTTTTTCCCGGGGGCATGTGCTGACATGCTGGGATCGAATCTTGCGAAAGTGATCACTCCGCTGGACACCGGAAGCCCTCCTTATCTGGATACGGGAGAGAAAATTGAGAAATATGAAGGCTTCTACGGATTCCTCACCGGGCTGAGCACAGAGATCAGTCTTCCCACGAAAGCTGGCGGCTCCCGTCAGGAAGAACACGGATACTGACCTTCAGGGTCTCTTCCGGAAGTATCTCCTCGATGTTCTCCGGCCACTCCATAAGGCAGAGGCAACCACTGTCGAGATAATCGTAAAGGCCGATGTCAAGCGCCTCGGAAGCCTTCGTCAGCCTGTAGAAATCGAAATGGAATATCGGTTCGCCGGATGATGTGCGGTACTCGTTGACTATCGCGAAGGTCGGGGAACTGATGGCATCTCCCCTGACACCCAGGGCCCTGCACACGGCTGTGGTAAAAGTAGTCTTGCCGGCCCCCATCGGAGCATAGAAGGCTATCAGGTTCTTCCCCGCAGTCAGTGAGATGAACTCGGCCGCCGCACGGTCGATATCGGCCAGGTTGCTTATTGTGACAATATGCTGCATAGCAGCGGCAAATATACTTAATAAATTCAAATATGCTTACACATATCATAGGTGCAAAGTGCATAGGGATAGATGCCGTCAAGGTGACGGTGGAGATAAACATAGAAAGAGGCCTTGGAATCTTCCTTGTCGGGCTGGCCGATGCAGCCGTCAAGGAAAGCCTGCTGCGGACCACCACGGCACTGGAAAGCCTCGGATACAGGATACCCGGGAAAAAGATTGTGATCAACCTTGCCCCGGCCGACCTCAGAAAGAACGGCAGCGGATATGACCTTCCGCTGGCAATCGCGATAATTGCAGCATCGGAGCAGAGAAGCCTGCCGGAGGCGTGCAATTATATAATAATGGGGGAACTCGGCCTGGACGGAAGCGTAAGGGCCATACCGGGAGCCCTGCCCATGGCGGACCTGGCCGTGAAATCAGGATTCAAAGGCATTATTCTGCCTGAAGAATCAGCACTCGAAGCCGTTGAGTTCAGGGACAGTATGATATTCGGAGTCAGAACCCTTGCAGACGTTATCAGGATACTGGCGGACGAGGATGACCCCGGCGACCTCCTCATATGGAATACCGCCACATACAGGAAAATGCACCGCCAAGGCATCAGGGCCGCATCCAGAGACGACGGAGAAATCGATTTCTCGGACATAATAGGACAGGAAGGGGCGAAACGGGGTGTGGAGATTGCAGCGGCAGGAGGGCATAACCTTATAATGATAGGCGCGCCGGGTTCCGGCAAGAGTTCGCTGGCCAAGGCTATGGCAGGCATCCTTCCTCCTATGACCGCAGAAGAGGCGCTGGTCACAAGCAAGATATATTCCGTGACCGGAAGGAGAAGTCCGCAACTGGGGCTGATGCGCAAACGGCCGTTCAGGTCCCCGCATTACTCCGCCTCTCTCCCGGCCATCATCGGTGGCGGAGGGGGTGACGGAATCGTACCCGGTGAAGTCTCACTTGCCTGCAACGGAGTGCTTTTCCTCGATGAAGCCGGTCAGATTCCAAGGTCCGTCATGGAATCGCTCAGAGGGCCGATCGAAGACAGGTGTGTAACGATCTCAAGATTGAAGGGGAAGATAACCTATCCGGCCTCCTTCATGATGGTGGCAGCATCCAATCCCTGTCCATGCGGTTACTATGGGGAGGGTGACAGATGCACCTGCACCCCCACCCAGAGACAGAATTACCTCGGCAAGCTCAGCGGTCCGATAATGGACCGTATTGACATTCAAGTATGGATTAAAAGCATCGACTCTTCCGTGATAGCACATGCCCGGAAGGCGGAACCGAGCGAAGCGGTGGCCAAACGGGTGCTAAAGGCAAGGATAGCCCAGAAGCACCGTTTCGCAACCGAAGATATCTTCACGAACGCCGAAATGAGCAACAGGCAGATTGAAAAGTATTGCCACCTGGATCAGAACTGCCTCAACACCATGGAATGCATAATGAAAAAAATGAACTTGTCAATGAGAGCATATTTCCGCATCATCAGGGTAGCCCGCACAATAGCAGACCTCGAGGGAGCCGATGACATATGCACCGGGCATCTCCTCGAGGCCGCATCTTTCAGATTCCTGGACCGTCTGGGGTCGATTGTTTGAAGATTACCTTCCGCCTCCTCCGAAGCCGCCGCCGTGGAAGCCGCCACCTCCTCCGAACGAACTGCCACCACCGAAACCGCCCCAGCTGCCCGTGGTCGGACGGGAAGAAGTGCGTGCCGGATTGCCGCGGAGCACATTATTGTTGAAAGTACGTCCGTAGTTGTTGGTGATGATGATGACATTACCCATATCATTGGACGGCATCATATTGGCGTAGGCATCAGGGTTGATATCCTTCATCTCCTTAGCGACCTTGTCGGCTATGCCGAACAGGGCGGCATACACCAGGTATTCCTGCCACAATGTAGCCTCGACACTCTCCCTCTGCGCCACCAGGGTGAAATCATCAAGGAATTTCCTGAATCCGACAGCCTCCCTCAGACGCTTGCTGCCGTATTCATTGAACTTTTCATTGAATCCGGACAGGTCAGCGACCTTCAGCCCCGCCTTGCCGTTCCTGTCAAGGGACTGGTTCCAGTTGTACAGTGTTTCCGCATGCTTGCGTCCCCAGTTGTAGAATTCCTTTTCCTGAAGCACGCCGTCATCCCCGCTGGAACTCACGACATAATCGTAGAAACTCTTCTCCATGGACTCCATGTATGAAAGGTCCGCATCCGGATTGATGACGAATTCTATCTTGCCGGAATCGCTCTTGCGGACAGTCAGGACATTCTTATACACCATCCGGAGCATCATCGCAGCAGCGATATTGTTCTTTTTCGAAGCTCCTTCGAACTTCTTCAGGGCATAACTGGTATTGACCAGACTGCCGTCGTATGGAAGGTCACGCCAATACTGCACATCCTTCTCCTTCACTCCTCCCAGCATCTTGCGCTTTCTAACAGGACCCGGCCTTCCACCGGTCACGACCATGAAAATCGGAAGGGCCAGGAATACCAGGACGGCCAGGGCGGTCAGCAGGAAACTTTTCAGTTTATCAAGGAAAGTCCGTTCCGGCTTCTCGTAATCACCGAAATCAGCCCCTTCCATAGCAGCATCGAGAACCTCGTCAAAACTGACATTCCTGCGGTTGCCACCTGTGAAAAGGTCCTTGTCCAGACGGACAAGGGATATGATGGAACTGTTACGGCTGAATCTCCCGCCAGACTCGAAGCACACTGCTCCGTCCTCTATATAAGTCGAGCCTTCATACCCGAAGCCCCAGAATCTCACGTTCGTAGAATCAAGCGGAGTATCCCTCACTTCCACTTTCGCCTTGACATGCTGAGGCCTCTGGGAAAGGCCCGGGCTGACCAGCTGATAATGGAAGCAGGCCGCGTCATCAAGGATGTCCACAGCGTCCGTAATCAGATACATCGCCGTATACTGATGGTCACCGTAACTCCCGACACCCCAGCAGAGTTCATATCCTCCACTTACGGGATGCAGGCCGCACTTCCCCCTTTTCTGCTCAAGGGAAGCGTCTATGTTCCAGTTGCCTATGTTCTCGAAACGTCCGTTCTCATCGAAAACGACGAAATCCCTTATCTCGGAGGAGCCGAGACCTGTGCGCACCAGATACCACTCGGTGATGCCGTCGACGGTGACGTCCCACTTTTCAGTAATCAGGACCGACCCGTCCTGACCGAGCCTTACATTCACCTCGATGTCCCTGATTTCAGGAGTGTATGCATATACCGGAACCGCGCCCAGTACGAGCGCGGCTGCCAGAAAAATTCTTTTAAGGAATCCCATCTGCAGGGACTTAGATTTTCATGGAAGGCATGTCGGTCTTGCCCTGAGGCTCCTGGAGATACTCTCTGGTCTCGAAATGAAGCATGCTCGCAACGAAACTCTCCGGGAACTGGCGGATGACCTTGTTGAACTTCGTGACCGTGTCGTTATAGACCATGCGGCTCGTACGGACAAGGTTCTCATAAGTGTTGACGCTCTCCATGGCCTTCGCGTAGTTCTCGTTTGCCTTGAGGTCAGGATACTGCTCCGCGACGACATTGATCTGGCGGAGGGCTCCGGAGATGGCGTTGTCAGCATCCTGCACATCCTTGACAGTGCTGTCCGGGCCCAGCTGCTTGCGCATGGCGACAACTTCCCTGAGGGTGTTGTATTCGTGCTCATTATACGACTTCACGAGCTCCACGAGGGCGGTGAGGGCATCCCAGCGGCTGTTCTGCTGGACACCTATCTGGCTGAGTGCATTCTTGCAAAGTTCATCCTTGCTGACAAGATCCCTCTGGACCTTTATGAACCAGAGCACGAGGAGCGCTATGGCGGCGATAACGATAAGTAAAACCATAATGAATAAAAGTTTAAGGTTTACAAATATAATAAAATTTCATTCCATACCACCATATCAGGAATCCTGTATGAGCCACAGATGCCCGTAGTGCGGATTGTGGATAAGTCCCCTGAATTGTTAATAACTATTTTTCATTTATTCGCCGCTTTAGTGCTAAATTCGAATCCTCAATATCACCATTACTATAACCCGAACACCAGAATAACATGAAAGTCATCAAGAGGAACGGCGAAATCCAGAATTTTGACCTTGAGAAGATTCTGACCGCCGCAAATTCCGCGTTCGTTGCCTGCGGAAAAGAGAGGATTCCTGACGACCTCGTACAGAGCCTGAAGCACCTTTTCAGCATGTTCGACGACGACTACACCTTCAAGGTGGAGAAGTTGCAGGACATCGTTGAGTCACAGTTGATGTACGAGAAATATTTCGATGTCGCCAAGGCATATATCCTCTATCGAGAAAAACACAAGGATCTCCGTTTCATCAAGGAAAGGGTGGACTACATGGACGAATATGCAAAGTCCGATGACAACGCCGCCTCATCCTCCGAGACCGACGCAAACGCAAACGTTGCAATCAAGAACGTCTCCAACCTGGACGGCGAGGTTTACAAGACCCTCAACCGCCAGATCCAGCGCTACCGCATGAAGAAGAAACTCAAGGAGATGTTCCCGGAAGTCGCCGAGCAGTATGAGAAGGACCTTCTCGGCCACATCATATATGTCCACGACGAGGCATCCTCCCCTGCAGTCAAGAACTACTGTGAGGCAGTATCCCTCTATCCTCTGGTGATGGAAGGCACAAGCGGCCTCGACGGCCTCAAGGCTTCCGCACCGAAGAACCTCAGCAGCTTCTGCGGCCAGTTCTGCAACCTTGCTTTCCTGCTCTCGGCACAGTGCAAGGGCGCAGTCGCATTCGGTGAGTTCTTCAACATGTTCGACTACTACTGCGTCAAGGACTTCGGCCCTGACTACCACCTCAGGACTGACGAAGTCACATCACTGATGCCCAAGAGGACAATACTCAGCACAATACACCAGTCTTTCCAGCAGATAGTGTACGGCATCAACCAGCCGGCAGGCAACCGCAGTTACCAGTCTCCGTTCACCAACATCAGCTACTACGACTCCAACTACTGGCATGCGCTCTTCGATGACTTCTGCTTCCCTGACGGTACGAAACCTCTTTGGGAACGAGTCAGCTTCCTCCAGAAGACTTTCATGAAATGGTTCAACGCGGAAAGGAGCAGGACCCTGCTCACCTTCCCTGTCGAGACCATGGCCCTTCTCTCCAACGGCAACGACATCATCGACAAGGAATACAAGGACTTCACCGCCGAGATGTATTCCGAAGGCCACTCCTTCTTCACATATATCTCCGACAACCCTAACGGACTGGCCAGCTGCTGCCGTCTCCGCAACGAGATTCAGGAGAATACCTTCACCTTCACCAACGGACTTACCGGTGTACAGACCGGTAGCGCCAACGTCATCACCCTCAACCTCAACCGCATCATCCAGAATTGGGCGCGCGAGAAGGAATTAGAAAGGGAGTACCTCAAGGAGCATTTCTTCGAGCTGGCAGCGGACTTCAAGCAGTACCTCACAGATATCCTTGACCGCGTGTACAAATACCACATCGCCTACAAGACCATGCTCTATGAGACCGAGAAGGCAGGCATGCTCAACGCTTCCAAGGCAGGTTACATCAAGATGAACAAGCTCTACAGCACAATCGGAGAGAATGGTATCAACGAAGCCGCAGAATTCGTAGGGCTCACCTGCAACTACAACAAGCCGTATATGGAATTCTGCCGTCTCGTGACCGGCACCATCAGCGAGCAGAACAAGGCACACGCACAGAAGAATTTCCTGTTCAACCAGGAATTCGTCCCTGCAGAAGGACTGAGCTCGAAGAACTACAGGTGGGACAAGGCAGAAGGATACTGGGTTCCTGATGACCGGGTGCTCTACAACTCATATTTCTACCTCGCCGACGACCCTGAGACTTCCGTCCTCGACAAGTTCCGTCTGCACGGACGCGAATTCACCGAACTCCTTGACGGCGGCGTAGGACTGCACTGCAACCTCGAAGAGCATCTGTCTAAATTCCAGTATCTCAAGCTCATCGACTTCGCTATCCAGCAGGGTACCTCATATTTCACATTCAATGTGCCGAACAGCGAATGTTCCAATCCTGCATGCCACCACATCATCAAGACCCCTGTTGACGTCTGTCCTAAATGCGGCGCTCCGATGCGTCACTGGACCAGGGTCATCGGATTCCTCCGTCCTGTCGACGACTTCGACAAATACCGTCATATCGAGGCCCTCAACAGGTACTACGCAAAAGAAGTCAAATAGTGAAATACGTAGATACGAAAGTGGTTTTCAGGGAAGTACCCGAAGAGATCACGCTTGCTATCAACATAAGTGGCTGCCCGGTCAGATGTCCGGGCTGCCATTCTTCTTATCTTACACAGGATATCGGAACGGTCCTGGACCGGAACTCACTCAAAAGGCTGATCGGTGACAATCCCGGCATCACATGCGTTTCCTTCATGGGAGGTGACGCCGATCCGGCTTTCATCCGGGAACTGGCTGTCTTTACAAAAACGCTTGTCCCGGGACTGAAGACATGCTGGTACTCCGGAAGGGACCTCGAGCATGCACGCCCGGTACTGGATGCCCTGGACTATATCAAGGTAGGACCTTTCATCGATGAGTGCGGCCCGTTGGACTGGGAGACCACCAACCAGAGATTCTACGCGGTCAGGCATACTGAAAAGGGAGCGGAACTTGATGACTGCACCTGCAAATTCCGGAAGAAACTGCTATAGCAGACCGAGCAGGCCGGACATCAGGAATCCGAGATAATTGCCTGCCGCATATCCTATGACACCTATGGAGAGTCCCGACACGAGGACTCTCCTGTTTTTCATGGCCGCTGCCATCATAGGCACGAACGGAGGTGAGCATATGAATGCCACGGAAGATATCACCATGGTGTCGGAATCAATCCTGAAAATCTTCGCCAGGATGACCTGGAGAAAAAGGGACCCGAATATCACCAGGGAAAGGTATGCAAGTGTGCTGACACCGCCGGCGAGGTCCAGGTTCCTAAGGTCGGCCATCGATGCCACGACTATACAGAACACATATATGAAATACATGCCGATGTCATACCCATATTTCCTTTCCTTTACCGATGGGATGAATGAGGCTGCAATGCCGAGTGTCGTGAGCATCAGGATAAGCACCACCATGAACCACCTGTCCCCCGCAAGGAGGCCCAGTCCCGCTGAAATCCCTATTATGACCAAAGTCACACCAAGCAGGAATCCGGCATCCTTCATCCCCGGCTTTGTGAAAAGGCCTTTGTACGGATTGGCATTGACCTTGTCTATCTCACGCCGAATCTCTTCCATGTCCTTTTCTGAAACCATGACATTGGTCTCATTCGGAAGGAATCTTCTGAACACTCTGATACCTGCCGCAAGAAGGAAGGTCAGGAACAGAAAGCTGATGATCATATCATATGAATTCAGCAGTATATATGTCTCTTCAGGCACTCCCAGCATGGACTTCAGGGATGCAAGGTTGAGTGTCCCGCCAGTATAAACCCCTGTAAGCATTCCTCCTATCTTGTCCCCGTCCGGAATGCTCTTCCCGAATATGAGATAACCCGCCACCACGGAAACGATGACGGCGGATATCCCGGTCAGAAGGGCCAGCAGCTGGGAACGGGTCTCGCTTTTCCTGAATGTGCAGCCGAACAGCATGAGAGGAATGGCAAGCGGCACCATGGCACTGCTCAGCACATCCTGTATCCCGGGCAGTCCGTCAGGCTTCCATATATTCCCGAGAATGATCCCGAGAATATACAGAAGCAGGACAGGCCCTATCTTTCCAAGCCAGGCATAACGCCTGCAAAGCCACAGCACCCCGGCAGGAGCGAGCAGGAAGACAAGCGTATACGCGGCCGTTGACAGCATATCAGAGCTGGCTCAGGACATTTGAGAGCTGTGCGGCCAGGGAAGTATTGTAACCTTGTGAGAAATATACTACGCGGCCGAAACTGTCAGCAACGGCGATATATGGAAGCTTGACATCATCGGCAGCCTTGACCCCCTTGAGAAGGTCAGCCTCGATCTTCTTTCCGACATCCTCACCGACAATCATGTTCTTAAGTCCTGAAGGCTGGGCGCCGTTCAACAATAAGACCTTGCCACCCCATTCGTTAAGATCCGTCGCCAGATCGGTCAGGAGCCCCTTGGCATGGATGGTAGGTTCATCCTGGGCACCCATGACGCAAAGGATGAAATAGCCGCGACCCGTCTTTGAAAGCATTGTCACTTCCTCCTTCTCCCCTTCAGGAAGGAAGGTGTTCTCGACATTGATGTTTCCTATGACGCTGATCTTGTCATCAGCGGTCCTCAGCACGACCGGCACTTCGACCTCGGATCCTTCCGGAAGTTCGAAGAACTCGACATGTGCAAGCACACTGCCGTCAGCAACCCTGGTACCGCTGGTCATCATGTAGTAACCGGCATCGAAGGCATTCTCACTTGCGACAGGCTCGTATTCGGAGAATTCGCAAAGGCTGGTAGTACCGTCCGCCACCTTTGCAAGAGTATAGTGCCTGTAATATTCCGGACGGACGACAGAACTGTTGCCCTTGACATAAGTGGTCCTGATGATACCCTTAGGGGTAACGGCCTCAACACCTCCGTCAAAATTCACGGCAACCCAATCCCCGTCAGCAAGATACTGAGGGTTGCCGGACACAGGGTCGAACCTTGACGGGAATCCGAGTGTACGGCAGAGGGCTACGAAGAACAGATCCCTGGAGAATGTATCTGACATATGTGAACGCCATACTGCGATAGGAGGGATACGGAGTTTCTGAGGATTGAGGCTGTCATCCACCTTGATATTGGACTTCACCCACTCGACGACATCCGACGGAGTCTTCAATTTGTCTCCGATGCCGGAACTGCGTATCTCCTGACGGTATGGCATCAACCTCTCGAGTTCGATTCTCGGACAATCTATGTACATGTCTCCGGTAAGAGGTGCTGCAAGGGCATCCTCGATTACGTCCGGAGTCACGTCGATGGCATCCTTTTTAGAAAGCCACAGACCGGGATCTTCAGTACGTGGATGTGGTCTTGCCTCACGGATTTCATTCTCCCTTATCATCCTGCGCGCATTCTCCTTGGCCTGCTCCTCTGTAGCATTGTTCGGCAGAGGATCCTCTACAGGAGGCACAATATTCAGATCCATGCTGTACCTGCCGCCAAAGGTCTTGTCAAGCACTATCTCGTTGCTTTCGGAAGATGCCACTCCGAGGCCGAACTTGTCGCCCTTCGCAGCCCAGATCACAGCATCGCCCAGACCTGTATCAAGACCGGCCTGACCGGCTGCATCAGTCTTATAGTGCGCTACAGTATAGAATTCGCCATAATTGTATATCATGAATTCGATGTCGGCACCCTCCACAGGAGAACCGTTGTCATCAAGAACAGTCACAGTAGTGCGCCTTGTAGGAATATAGCTCTTGATCACGTTGATCTCGGTGTATGCCTTCGTACGGGAAATCACATCCTCCGGACCATCATAGTTTCCGTATGCCTTGGTATGCAGCAGCATGGCACGTGATACCGGAGCATTGAACCATCCGAGGTCAAGCACCGGCTCAGGCTCGCATGCTCCCATGAAATGCCAGTTGCCGTCCACGAAGACCTCCACCCATGCATGGTTGTCATCAGTATGCGCCCAACGCGGGGTATAGACCTGACGGGCAGGGATACCGGCGGCCCTGAGAGCGGATACCGCAAGCACGGACTCCTCACCGCAGCGTCCCAGACCTGACCTTACCAAAGCCATAGGTCCGAGGGTACGTCCGTCAGCAGGACAATATGAAGCCATCTCATGGCACCAGTGATTGATCTCAAGTGCAGCCTCAGCTATGGACATGCCCTCGACGCGTGCACAGATGGTATCGGCGTAGGTGGTACGGAAATCATCGAGATTTTCGTTGTTCACACGAAGCGGAAGCACGAAATGGCGGAACTCCCTCTCCGGAATATCCCAACCCATCCTGTCCCTGACTTCCAAAGTCTTGGCCACATTGGCTTCCCAGTACTCGCGAGGGAACACAAGGCTGTCCGGAAGCGGCATTGAATCATAGAGGAATTGGACATAATCCTCTGCTGATGGTTTGCACGCGGCTAAAAACATGGCCGCGGCAGAAACGGAAATCAATAAAGTCCGTAATCTGAAAGATGACATATGCGATATAGTATTAAAGTTTCTTCAAAGCAGCAAGCCGCGTCCCGTGGAACTCCCTGGCCCCTGTCTTCAAGGCAAGGTCACAGATGTTGTCCGGAGTAACCCCGGAGCCCGGCATCACAATTATCCTGTCCTCCGCCCTGGATACCAGCGCCGCAATCAGCGCCGCACCTTCGGGAGCGGTTTCCTCATGCCCGGAGGTCAGCAACCTGTCACATCCAAGGCAGATGATATCGTCAAAGGCCGGGAAAGGATCACGGCAGCAGTCAAAAGCCCTGTGGAAAGTCACCGAAAGCCGTCTTTCCGTCCCATGCCCACGAGCTTCAGCCATGAGCAGCCTCATATTGTCCATATCCACGTCCCCATCAGGGCGCAGGGCTCCGATTACGACTCCATGTGCTCCGAGTTCACGGCACATCCTGATATCGTCCAGCATAGTGCTGAATTCTTCATCTGAAAACACGAAAGAGCCGCCACGGGGACGGACAAGCACATTTACCGGCAACCCGACGCGAACGGCCTGATCTATAAGTTCTTCGGATGGCGTCACACCTCCAACCTCAAGGCATTCGCACAACTCCACCCTCGCCGCACCCGCAGCAAGTGCCTCACGCACATCTGCCACACAGGTGCAGCATCTCTCCAATATAAGCCCCCGGCAATCAGTCATTTCGGGCAAATATAGTAAAAAAATGGTCTACAGGTCCATAACCGTGGCCGATTTCGTAACGGGCACCTGATTCTATGGCCCCGGAAATGTATTCCTTCGCGGCCTTTGCCGCATCGTCGAGCGAAAATCCCTGTGCCAGATATGATGCAAAAGCCGAGGAAAGGGTGCAACCGGTCCCATGGGTATTCCTTGTATGCGACCTGCAGGACCGCAGTTCCAATATACTGTCCTCTTCAGCATTGTAGAACACGTCAACCAGATATTCGTCGGTGAGATGCCCTGCCTTCATCATCACCGATACCGTCCCTCCACAGGACAGTTTACGGGCTATGCGGGCAAGGTCTTTCCGGGAACCTATCTTCTCACCGGCAAGTATCTCCGCTTCCGGAATGTTCGGGGTTATCACACGGGCGCAAGGCACCAGTTCCGAAGACAGTACCTGCACCGCGCTCTCTTCCATGAGCCTGTGCCCGGAGGTCGATACCATCACCGGATCCAGGACGATGTTCCGTATTCCATATTTCCCAATAGAAGACCCGACAGCCCGCACGACTTCGGCAGAATGGAGCATGCCTATCTTGATTGCATCCGCCCCTATGTCATCAAGTACCGCAGAAATCTGCGCTGATATGAACGGCACAGGCACGGGATGCACGTCCTGCACTCCAAGCGTATTCTGTACGGTGACCGCCGTTATGGCGCTTGCGGCATAGGCCCCTGTGGCCGATATGGCCTTGATGTCGGCCTGAATCCCGGCACCTCCTCCGGAATCGCTTCCGGCAATAGTCAATACAATCGGATATTTCATTTTCAAAAATGTCTGAATCCCATATAATCCTTCTCCGCACCTTTCCATTCTATCCCGCTGCCCGGCACGATCCTGCCTATCACATGACAAGGGACAGGGACATGGGCATCGGGAGAAACCGTGAAAAGAAGTTCGTAATCCTCACCTCCGCATATGGCAAAATCGAGAGGGTCCAGGCTCCGGGCTCCGCAGAACGCGCGCAGTTCTCTGGAAACCGGGATGGAATCGACCTCCACCACCGCCCCGGCTCCCGACTCATCAAGGATATGCCTCAGGTCGGAACCTATTCCGTCCGAGACATCCATCATTGCGTGAACTCCCGGGCATGCCGACAAAACCAGGCCTTCCCTGACCCTCGGACGGGGAAGATAATGCTTTCCGATAAGGTATGAGACCGTCTCATCCCTTTCCGCACCGTCAATGACCGCCCTCAACCCTCCGGCAGAGTCCCCCAGACAGCCGGTCACGCAGACAAGATCACCGGGCTCCGCCGCGTTCCTTTTCCTCGCCTGCCCGGAAGGACAGGTCCCGAGCACCGTGACGCTTATGCACAGACCGTCTTCCGAAGAAGTCGTATCACCTCCGAGAAGCGGCACTCCATATTCCGATGAAATCTCCGCATATCCCATCAGGAATGCGTCCATCCATCCTTCCGGTAAAGTCCGGGGAAGGGCGAAGGACAGGAAACTCCCAGTCGGGGTCCCCCCCATGGCGGCGATGTCACTTATATTGACAGCAGCGGATTTCCATCCCAACTGCCACGGAGTGATTTCATCCATAAGGAAATGCACCTTCTCCACAAGCATGTCCGTGCTTACAAGGGTGTCCGATCCCTCTTTCTGGGGAATGACGGCACAGTCATCACCTATCCCCGTCATTCCGTCAGGGACTTCGAACATCTTCCTGATCTTCCCGATAAGTCCGAATTCGCCTATTTTATTCAAATCTGTCCCTTCCATCCTTTTGATACGATTGATTTCAATCTTTCCGATGCTTCGCGCGGTGAATCTGACGAAACGATGGCGCTCACAACCGCGATCCCGTCCGCACCGCTGGCCATGACACCGGCCGCCGTGGATTCGTTCATCCCTCCTATGGCGACTACCGGATGGACAGACAGCCCGACGGCTTTCCGCAGACCTTCCAGCCCGAACGGGGCCGCCGTGTCGGTCTTGGTGGAAGTGGAGAACACCGGGGACACCCCGATATAGTCCACATCAAGGGAGTTGGCCTCACGTACATCATCCATGTTCTCCACGGACAGGCCTATGATCATATCAGGACCCAGCATCCTCCGGGCCATGCCGTACGGCATATCGCTCTGACCGATATGCACTCCGTCGGCCCCTGAAGCCAGGGCGACGTCAACCCTGTCATTGATGATCAGCGGCACACCATAAGGGGCGAGCACAGCCTTCAGACGCATGGCCAGGTCCACGAATTTCCCGGTAGGGCAGTCCTTTTCCCTCAACTGGACCATGGTAGCCCCGCCCCTGACCGACTCCTCCACTATCCATTCGATGTCACGGCCCATGGAAAGTCCACGGTCCGTGACGAGATACAATGCAAGCTGTTCCCTTTTCATTGTCTGATATCTTTTACCGCCGTCACGGGATTGAAATTGCTCAATTCATCAATGAATGCCACGGCAAATGTCCCCGTGCCGCGGCTGTGCGATGCCGCCGCCTCCCCGGCCAGGCCCATCATAAGCATAGCGTTGACCGATGCCGTCAGCACATCCCCGTCCACGGCAAGGAATGCCGCCGTAAGCGCTGATGCCGTACAGCCCATGGCCGTGACACGTGGCATAATCCCATTCCCGTTGGACACGGTCTCCACCCTGCTCCCATCCGTTATGTAATCGACAGGACCGCTCACCGACACTATGGTCCCGTATCGTTCCGCAACGGTTTTTGCGGCTTCGACCGCCATATCGCTGCAACAGGATGAGTCCACACCCCGGGACCTGATATCCATCCCTGCCAGCGCCATTATCTCGGACGCATTCCCCCTGATGACCGACGGCCCGGAATCTCCGGCCAGGGTCATGCATGTCGTTGTCCGGAAACGGCTTGCCCCTGCGCCCACAGGGTCCAGGACCCATGGCTTTCCAGCGGAGGACGCAGTCCTGGCAGCAAGCTCCATGATTTCTACCTGCTCCGGATCCGGACAACCTATGTTGAGCACCAGGGAGGAGCACAGATGGACGAGTTCTTCAATCTCCTCCTTGCACACAGACATGATGGGAGAGGCCCCTATGGCCAACAGGGCATTGGCGGAGAAATTCATCGCCACATAATTCGTTATATTGAGGATGAGTGGGGATTCCTTCCTGACTGCGAGGCAGTCCCCGGTGAATTTTCGAGTATCAATCATTTTCTTTCGTCGGCATTATGCGCATCAAGTTCAAAGGGACTCTCTCAACCCGGCAGAGCCGGATACCCCTGATCGCATCACAAAAATAACCATTATTTCGCACTTTTTGCCACAATTCTGTACCAAACCGAGAAAAAAACGCTAAATTAGTGGCGGAGAGTCTGTCTCTCCCGTTAGTAGTCGTATATTATGGAATTCAAATCAAACGCAGGCCCGCAAGTTCAGATAGCGGAAGTGGCGGCGCGTATCCGTGAGATGCGCGCGATCATGGGTTTGACCCAGGAGGAAATGGCCGCCCAGACCGGACTTGACGCAGAGCTCTACAAGCGCTATGAATCAGGCGCCGAGGACCTACCTTTCTCATTCATATACAGCTGTGCCGGAATCTTCAAGATAGAACTTACCGAACTTCTGGAAGGTGATAACGCAAAACTTTCCTCATACACCATCACCAGACGGGGGGAAGGTATGCTCACCACCAAGGATGACGGCATCGCCATCAGCAACATGGCTCCTTTCTTCAGGAACAAGGTGGCCGAGCCGTACTGGGTCACCTACGAATATTCCGAGGACCTCCAGAACAAGGCCATACATACTTCAACCCACAACGGTCAGGAGTTCGACCTTGTCATAAGCGGCCAGTTGAAAGTCAGGATAGGCGAGCACACAACCATACTCAACGAGGGCGACAGCATCTATTACGATTCTTCCACACCTCACGGAATGATTGCGGTCGGCGGAAAGGACTGCACCTTCTGCGCCATGATCCTTCCGGGAGAGAAGACCGAATACGATGAAGCCGAGATTGCGGGCACACTTGCACCTGACAGGCTGACGGAGCCCCTTGCCATCGAGAAGTTCATCAATGTCAAGACCGACTCACGCGGCATCCCTGTCAACGTTACCTACAACGACCTCGATTCATATAATTTCGCCTTCGACACCATTGACCGCATAGCGGAGACCACTCCGACCAAACAGGCCATGATATATGTCGGAGACGACCTTCAGGAGAAGTTCATAACATACCGTGATCTCAAGCAGAATTCCAACCGCTGCGCTAACTACTTCACCTCGCTCGGCATAAAGAAGGGCGACAAGGTCATGCTCATACTCAAGCGCCACTGGCAGTTCTGGTATGCCATGCTCGGTCTCCACAAGATCGGGGCGGTAGCGATTCCTGCCACCAACCAGTTGAAGGAGCATGATATCAAATTCAGGTTCGAGAAGGCCAATGTCTCTGCCATAATCTGCACGGCCGACGGCAATACTGCCGAGCAGGTGGAGACTGCTACCGAAAGCTACTACGGGCTCAAGGAAAAGATTATAGTCGGATCGGCAAGGGATGGATGGAGGTCTTTCAACGACGAATACCAGCTCTACAGCACCCACTACAAGCGCACCAAGGCTTCGCCTAAGGGAGACGACCCTATGGTCATGCTTTTCACTTCCGGAACCACCGGATATCCGAGGCTTGTCACCCAGAGCTACAAATATGCCATGGGGCATTACATCACTGCCAGATACTGGCACGGCGTGGACCCTGACGGGCTCCATTTCACAATCTCCGAGACCGGGTGGGCAAAGGCCCTCTGGGGCAAGCTGTACGGCCAGTGGATGTGCGAAGGACGCATCCTTGTCTATGACTTCGACAGGTTCAAGGCTCCTGACGTACTCAGCCTCATGGCAAAGCATAAGGTCACATCATTCTGCGCACCTCCTACGATGTACAGGATGCTGCTAAAGGAGAATTTCGCCGACTATGACCTCTCCTCACTCGTTGAGGCCACCACCGCAGGTGAAGCGCTCAACTCCGAGGCATACTACAAGTTCGAGCATGAGACCGGCATCAAGATACGCCAGGGATTCGGCCAGACCGAGACAACTCTCTGCATCGGTACACTTCGCGGCATGATGAACAAGGAAGGCTCCATGGGCAAGCCTCTCGCCACCTATGATATCGACCTGATGAAACCGGACGGCGCAATGTGCGACTCCGGAGAGAGCGGCGAAATTGTGATCAACACCTCCAACGGTGCTCCATACGGTCTGTTCTGCGGATATTACGAGGATCCCGCCGAGACTTCGGAAAAATGGTACGACGGCTACTATCATACCGGTGATGCGGCATGGAAGGACGAGGACGGATACTACTGGTATATCGGACGCGTCGACGACGTCATCAAGTCCTCCGGATACCGCATCGGACCTTTCGAGATCGAGGACATCATACTCAAGCTCCCTTATGTCCTGGAGTGCGGAGTATCCGCAGCACCGGACGAGGTCAGGGGCCAGGTGGTCAAGGCCAGCATAGTGCTCGCACCGGGCGTGGAAGGCACTGAGGAGCTCAAGAAGGAGATCCAGGAATATGTCAAGACCAACACCGCTCCTTACAAATATCCGAGGATCATCGTATTCAAGGACTCCCTGCCGAAGACCATCAGCGGCAAGGTCATCAGAAGATTACTATAACAAAGATAAGATATGGCAAAAGTTACTTTCAAGGAAGATCTATGCAAGGGCTGCGGCCTTTGTGTCGAGGCTTGTCCGAAAGGGATAATTTCCATCAATCCCGACCGCATCAACGCCAAGGGATACAATTACGCCTCAATCAATGATGGGACAGCCTGCATCGGTTGCGCTTTCTGCGCTACCATGTGCCCGGACTGTGTCATTACAGTAGAAAAATAAAAAGCGTCATGGGTAAGAAAGTTTTGATGAAAGGCAATGAAGCCTTGGCAGAGGCGGCCATCCGTTCAGGATGCCGCTACTATTACGGATACCCTATCACTCCGCAGACCGAACTCGCCGAATACATGGCAAAGAACCTGCCTTTGAAAGGCGGCACCTTCCTTCAGGCGGAAAGTGAGATTGCAGCCATCAGCATGGTCTATGGAACCTCGGCTACAGGCAAAAGAGTTATGACATCCTCATCCTCTCCCGGCATATCCCTCAAGCAGGAAGGAATCTCATACCTTTGCGCAAGTGACGTACCAGCGGTACTGGTAGACGTACAGCGTATCGGTTGCGGTCTTGGCGATATTTTCATGGGTCAGGGAGACTACTGGCAGCTGACTAGAGGCGGCGGCCACGGCGACTACCGCACTATCGTTCTGGCACCAGACAGCGTTCAGGAGAGCGTTGACATCGCATACGGAGCATTTGATCTGGCAGAAAAGTATCGTCATCCTGTTATCATTGCAACAGATGCTACGATTGGCCAGATGATGGAACCGGTTGAGCTGCCTGAAATGATAGAACATGATATCAATAAATATGACTGGGCAATCAGACCTCG
>JAZRXV010000053.1:0-19197 GCA_045600405.1 Candidatus Cryptobacteroides sp. | reverse complement strand
GTGGAGCATTTCCAGGGTTGGATCGATTGGGCTAAGGAGAACAAGACCCCGCTCGATTTCAATTCCACTTCATTCTCGCATCCGAAGAGCGGAGATCTAAGTCTCTCACATCCTGATAAGGCGATCCGTGATTTCTGGATCGAGCATACAAAGCGCTGCCGTGATATCGCTGATGCGATGGGCAAGGCCCAGGGCGATCCTTGTATCATGAACGTGTGGGTCCATGACGGATGCAAGGACCAGAGTGTGAACCATTATATGTACCGTGCTTTCCTCAAGGATTCCCTTGACAAGATTTTCGCGGAGAAGAAGGAATACATGAAGGACTGCATCGAAGGCAAGGTGTTCGGCATCGGCCTCGAGAGTTTTACAGTCGGTTCACATGACTTCTATACAGCATACGCAGCAGCCAACGGTAAGATACCTACCATTGATACCGGTCATTATCATCCGACAGAGTCTCCTGCAGACAAGGTGTCCGCTCTCCTGAATTTCGTTCCGGAACTCATGCTCCATGTAAGCCGTCCTGTCCGCTGGGATTCGGACCATGTCACTATCATGGACGATCCTACCCTGGACCTTTTCTTCGAGATCGTACGTGCAGGTGCACTTGAAAGGGTGCATTACGGGCTTGACTATTTCGATGGTGCAATCAACCGCATCGGCGCGTATGTCATCGGTTCCCGCGCAGCCCAGAAGTGCATGCTCCGTGCAATGCTCGAGCCTGTGGATATCATCCGCAAGAGCGAACTCGAAGGTGAGACCTACAAGGTCCTGACCTATCTCGAAGAGGCCAAGGCCCTTCCGTGGGGCGCCGTATATGATGAGTTCTGCGAGAGGAACAACGTCCCTGTGGGTGACGCCTATATCGCTGAGATCGACAAGTACAGCAAGGAAGTAACCTCCAAGAGATAATCCGTCATGGGCGTTTCTATAGTATTGGGTCTTCTGATCATTGCGATAGGTGCATTCTGTCAGTCAAGCAGTTATGTGCCTATCAACAAGGTCAGGGAATGGAGCTGGGAAAGTTACTGGCTCATCCAGGGCGTTTTCGCCTGGCTGCTTTTCCCGCTTCTCGGAGCATTGCTCGCTGTCCCTCAGGGTGAGAGCCTGCTCGCGATGTACGCTGCCAATCCCAAGGAGTCCCTTCTCTCCATACTCTTCGGAGTGCTGTGGGGAGTCGGAGGACTTACTTTCGGACTTTCAATGCGTTATCTGGGTGTCGCCCTTGGTCAGAGCATTGCCCTCGGTCTCTGCTCCGGACTTGGTGCCATCCTCGGCCCCGTGTTCACGGGCAAGACCGGTGACCTTACCAGCGCCATCTGGATAGGGGTTGTCGTCACGCTCATAGGCATCGCCATCATTGGCATTGCCGGTGGCATGAAGACAGCTGCCCTTCCTGAAGAAGAAAAGAAGAAGGCCGTCAAGGACTTCAACTTCGGCAAAGGAATATTCGTGGCGGTGCTTTCCGGTGTAATGAGCGCATGCTTCTCCATCGGACTGAGCTTCGGCGCCGATCTTCACTGGGCAGGCACCAAGCCAATCTTCGCCACACTTCCTGCCACCTTCCTTGTGACTATAGGCGGTTTCATCACAAATGCTGCCTACTGTCTGTTCCAGAATCGCAGGAACAAGAGTTTCGGGGATTACAAGAAGGGAAGCCTGTGGCTCAACAATGCCCTTTTCTGCGCTCTTGCAGGTCTTCTGTGGTACAGCCAGTTCTTCGGACTCAGCCTCGGCAAAGGTTTCCTCGACGGCAAGTCCGCTGTGCTCTACACCTTCAGCTGGTGCATACTGATGGCTCTCAACGTCACTTTCTCCAATGTCTGGGGTATCATCCTCAAGGAATGGAAAGGTGTCTCACGCAAGACCGTCATCGTGCTTCTGCTTGGCCTGGCAGTGCTTATTTTCAGTACCTTCCTGCCTCAGCTTATCTGATGAAGGTGCTGTTCATACATGGTCTGGCATCTTCAGGGGCCTATAAGACTGCAACCACACTCCATTGTGTGCTGCGCCCCTGCGAGGTCATTTCACCGGACGTTCCCATCGATCCGGATGAAGCCTATGACATGCTTGACCGCATATGCCGCGAAGAACAGCCCGACCTTGTAGTCGGGCTGTCCCTTGGCGGATTCTGGGCTCAGAAGCTCCGCGGATACCGTAAGATTCTGATCAACCCGGACCTGCATCCGTCACTTCTGCTCAGATCCATGACAGGTACGGTGCAGTACCTTTCTCCCAGGAAGGATGGAGCCCTCAGTTTCGATGTGACTGAGGAAATATGCGATGGCTATGCCCGCTATGAGTCGACGGAGTTCGACGGACTTGACGATACGGAGATTGCCCTGACACAAGGCATGTTCGCAGACAACGATGAACTTGTTCATTGCGAAGCGGAATTCAGCCTCCATTATCCCGGCCAGGCGGTAATCTATCCCGGTACGCATCTTCCTACCCATCCACAGATAAAGACATATCTTGTCCCTCTTGTAAAATGAAATACCTTGTAAATCCCTGCACGGATTCCCATTATAACATGGCATTCGATGAATGGTGCCTTGAGAATCTTGAACTTGACGGACCTGTGTTCTACCTCTGGCGCAACCGTCCGTCAGTGATAATAGGGCTTAATCAGTGCGTCGAGACCGAAGTCAACGTCCCATTCCTCGAAGCGAACGGAATCGACCTCGCAAGGCGTGTCACAGGTGGTGGAGCGGTATATCATGACCTGCAGAACATGAACTACACCTTCATAGGTCATGATGTGACACCGCAACCCTTTGTGGATGCCCTCAGGAGCCTCGGACTTGATGCCGAGCAGACCGGACGCAACGATATCTTCGTGGACGGAAAGAAGGTCTCAGGCTACGCGAAAAGGGTGTGGAAAGACCGTATCATCGTGCATGGCACTATGATGTACGATGTCGATATCGATACTCTTACCCAGGCTCTGGCAACTCCGGAAAGCAAACTCGTCAGGAAGGGGATTGCGTCGGTGAGGAGCCGTGTTACAAATTTGAAGGACTACCTGCCTCAGTTCAGTGGTCTGGACGAAGTACAGGAAGCCCTTCATGAAATCCTTGCCGCAGGTGACGGCGAGATCGTTCTTTCAGAATCCCAACTCGCCGGTGTGCAGGCTTTGTGCGATGCAAAGTTCGCGACCCGCGAGTGGATATTCAAGCAGTAATTATTCCCCTACGTGGAATGCCACGCGGAGATCGTCCACCTGTTCGTCAGTGATCGGGTGCAGTTTCCCTATAGGGTGAGCCAGAATCAGTGATTTCGCGGAGAATTCTGCCACCTCCAGGCGGTCGAATGCATTGATGAGGCTGTTGGAAGCCACGATGACGCAGTCGTTCGCCAGCATTGCGCATGGCCTGGTGCGGAACATGTCTGCAATTTCCTCAAGGTTATTGTACTGAGATCCGAAAGGGAACTTAGGCACATCCTGGAGGAATATCCAGCTTTCCGGTATGGTGCGCACATCGAATTTTGTCTCTGTGGTGCAGAATCCCATGAGGGACGGGCACTGTGTCATTATGATTGCGTTCACCTTTGGATTGCGCTTGTAGATTTCATAATGAAGTGCGGCGGAGTGGCTCGGCATCTTTCCGGCTTCCACCATGCCGTCCTTTATCTGGACTATATCCTCCTCATCGATGTCCCAGCGCTGTATGCCGGGAGGCGTGATGAGGAAGTCGTTATCCTTCCAGCGGACGGATACGGTGCCGTATGAGGAACTCATGAGTTTCTGGTTACATGCCCTTCTGACAAGGCTGCAGATATCAGCCCTGATGGCCCTTTCTTCTGATGGGTGGGTGACGTTCATGAAATGGCTGAACTCGTTCGGCAGCCTGCTCTCATGATACTGGATCTGCTCTTCAGTGAGGAAAACAGGTTTTCCCAACGTCTTTGCATTAAGGATTGTGCGGGCGCAGAGTTCCAATGTCTCGAATCTCTGGTACGCATCGGCGATGTCCTCGCCGCAGAGCACCACTCCGTGGTTCTCCATGATTACGGCCTTGTAGTCCGGGTTTTTGCGGAATTCCTCTGCAATCCTTTCACCGAGCGCTTCGCTTCCAGGTATGTCGTACGGTGCAAAACCGATAGGTCCGCACACGTTGCGCGCCTGCGGGATGATGCTGGTATCAGGGATCTGGTGCACAATGCTGAAGGTTACGAGTCCCGGAGGGTGTGCATGTATGACAGCCCTCATCTTCGGGCGCATTTTGTACAGAGCCCTGTGGAAAGGGTATTCAGAAGAGGGTTTGTGAGGACCGATCACTGTTCCGTCTTCCTTGACGCACATGATGTCGGATGGTTTCAGGGATCCTTTGTCGATCCCGGCAGGGGTTATCCATATGTCACCGTTGTCATCCATGATCGAGAGGTTGCCTCCCGAAGTAGTGGTGAACCCGCTGCGGTAGATCCTGCTGATGATCAGCACGAGCTGGTCCGCAGGATGCATCAATTTTGTATTAAGCTGTTTCATATCGGCCGCAAAGATATGAAAAATGATACTCTGTTGTCATACGGAATAGTGCTGTTATTGCCGTTTTCCTTTTTGAAAATGCCGGGATGACGCAAATACGTCAGTCTGCAAAGGTCATTTCCCCGATAATGTTTCCTGCGCCTCCTATCTTTTCCACGATGAACAGGAGGTATCTGATGTCGATGGAAATGTTGCGGCAGTAGTCCGGGTCGTAAACTATGTCGCTCATCGTTCCTTCCCATACCCTGTCGAAATTGATGCCCACCAGGTTGCCGTCAGCATTGATGACGGGGCTTCCGGAATTGCCCCCTGTGGTGTGATTGGTGGCAAGGAAGCATACCGGAGTGTCAGGGGCGTCCCCGCTTGAGAAGAGGTCCCTGAGTTTCTGCGGGATGTTATAGTCGAAGATTTCCGGATTATCCTTCTCAATGACTCCGGCTACGGTCGAATAAGGTGAATAATATACTCCGTCGCGAGGGGAGTATCCCTTGACTTCACCGTATGCGACCCTCAGTGTCAGGTTTGCGTCAGGGAAGAAATCATCTTTCTGCCCCATTGCCATACGGCCTCTCATATAGTCCCTGTAGCAGAGGTTGATTTCAGCGTTGATTTCCTCGTAGCGGGGGAATATCTCCTTGCTGTACCAGTTCCTGAACTCCATCGCGAACATGTAGGCGGGGTCCAGGCTGACCTTGGCGCTGTCCGCCGGGGTGAGGGCGCAAACAGCATCTTTGTCGGCGAATACTGAATTCCCGAATATGTCGTCAGCTGCGGCTTCAATACTGCCGTAGCGTTCAATTGCCGCGGTGAAGAATGCCGGCTTGTCGGTGACATTGTCGTCGAACGCTTTCATTACCGCGATGAAACTTTCCTTGTCGATAGGGAGATACCAGTCCTTGAAGAAGGATGCTGCTGCCGATTCTTTTTTCTCAGGATCACCCAGCAGTCCTGCGGCCTTGACTGCAAATTGCGCCAATTCCACCGTGGCTGCGGTCTCAGTGTAGTAGAACCGTTTGAAATCATATGGTTCGAAAAGGGCGTAAAGGGAATCGAGCCTGTCCAGCACGCCTTCGAATTCGCCGCCTTCCGCCCATTCACGGAAGCGTTTCTCATACTCCAGCTTTTCTTCCACCGCTTTCATTCTCCTTATTCCCAGAGCTTCGCCCTGCCATTTCTTCCATGCATTGGATACGCTTGCGTTCTTCGAACTGTACTGAATGCGCACAGCCTGGCTTGCCGACATATACTTCTTCTGGACGTCGAGCCTTTTTGTGCGTATGGCAATCCTGTGCGGATCCGAAACTTCTCCTGTCCAGCGTGCCGCCTCGGCTGTAATATATTTCTGCGTGCTGCCCGGATAGCCGTATATGAAAGTGAAGTCCCCCTCGTTCAGGCCAGCCCTGGATATGGGGAAGAAGCGCTTCGGCCTGTACGGGACGTTATCCTCGCTGTATGCGGCAGGTTCGTTGTCCTTGCCGGCGTATATGCGGAAAATGGAGAAATCTCCGGTATGCCTCGGCCACATCCAATTGTCCGTATCCCCTCCGAACTTTCCTATCGATGAAGGCGGTGCGCCTACCAGGCGGACATCCTGGAAAACTTTGAATACAAAGAGCCAGTACTGGTTGCCGTAATAGAAAGGATTCACCCTTGCCGCAAGGCCCTTGCCTTCTGATACCGTCCTGGCGATCAGTGCATCGGAGTTCTTCCTGACTATACCGATGCGCTCGAATTCCGTCATGCCGGCATCGTATCCTTCAAGAATGATATCCGTGACATCCTCCATCCTCTCAAGGATACTTACTGTAAGGCCGGGGTTAGGAAGTTCCTCCTCCATGCTGTGAGCCCAGAAGCCGTCCCGCAGGTAGTCGTGCTCCACGCTGCTGTGCCGCTGTATGCTGCCATACCCGCAATGGTGGTTGGTGAGGATAAGACCTTTGTCGGAAACGATCTCACCTGTACAGCCGCCTCCGAACTGGACCACTGCATCTTTAAGGGAAGGTTTGCTCGTGCTGTATATGTCATCGGCGGAGAGTCTGAACCCTTTTGCCTGCATGTCTGCAATGCGCTGGGAAATCAATGAAGGGACCCACATACCTTCATCTGCCATAAGGTTGATGCTGCAGGCCAGAACGAGTGTGATAAGGAAAGCTTTCTTCATAAAAAATGGATTACCATTTACAAGATAGTCATTTTATGGCAATAATGTGTGGTAATATCAGTATCTTTGCATATATGGCCTTATTAAACCACTAGCATATGAAGCGTAATCTTTTCATTTCCTGCCTGTCGGCACTCGCCCTGCTGCAGCCTGCGGTGGCCCAGCAGAAGATGTGCAGGACCATGGAAGAAATCAAAGCACCGTTCAGTGATGCGGACAAGAACCTTTTCGCATCTCCGGAAAAGGTGAATTACCCTGAAACATGGTTCCATTTCGTTGACGGGAATGTGGACCTGGAAGGTATCACCAAGGACCTGGAAGCGATAGCGGGAGCCGGCATATCCGGCATCCAGTTTTTCCATGGGGGGAATTTCGGCGGAGACTGGCCGGGGGTGAAACAGCATATCATGTGCCTCAGCCCCAAGTGGGGCGATGCCGTTTCAAAGGTTGCATCCGAGGCGGACAGGCTCGGACTCCGACTTACGATGCAGAATTGTCCGGGATGGTCGCTTGCAGGCGGTCCATGGATAAATGAGGAGAATGCGATGCGCACTCTTGTGTCCTCGCGTACTGATATTGAGGGCGGTTGCAGGTCCGCTGTCCTTCCTCTCCCTGAAAGGGCGTCCGACAGGCCATGGCGTAATTACAAGGACATTGCTGTACTCGCTTTCCCGACACCGGAAGGTGACATCAACGGACCGTTGGTTCCAGAGGATGTCAAGGCGGATGTGTGCCAGGAAGAGTGGACCGCAGCTCTCGGAGGAGTGCGCAAGACCTTCGATTATCCGGCTATCGAAAATGGCCGGCCTCACAGCGTCACCGTGACCTTCGATAAGCCTGAGACCATCAGAAGCATAACCTTCTATCCATCTGGGCAGTTCAACCACGGATTTTGCTTTGAACTCGGGATTTCTTTGAGAATCAACGCAATAGACAAGGATGGGACTTCGGTGACAGTGCTTGATGCCAAATTCCCGATGCTGAACTGGCAGGATGACAAGAGCCTCACTTTTGCCCTTGACGAGCATCCTGCTGCCAGATATGAAATCATAGTAAACAATCCTGTGCAGATGAGCATCAATGGATTGCAACTGCTCTCTGCGGCACGCAAGAACAACTGGGAGGCGGAGGCGGCGTGGACCCTGCGCGGTCCGGTCTATGAGTGCGAGCATCCTTTACAGACAGAATCCGCCTTTATCAGGAAAGGATCTGTCATTGATGTCACGGAATATATGTCTGCGGACGGTACGCTCCGCTGGAATGCCCCGGAAGGGAAGTGGACGGTGCTCCGTGTGGGGCATGTAAACAGCGGTCGCCGCAACGGACCTGCTCCGGATGAAGCTACCGGATGGGAATGTGACAAACTGTCCGGAACCGGAGCCGACATCCATTTCGACGGATACATCAGAAAACTTGTCGAAGGACCGGCAAAGGGTGTGATCAACTCCATGCTGCTGGACAGCTGGGAGTGTAATGACCAGACATGGACCCCTGCGATGGAGAAGGAATTCGAAGGGGTGAACGGATATGCCATGCGCGGGTGGATTCCGGCACTTTTCGGATATGTGGTAGGAGACCATGAAACCACATTCTCATTCCTGAATGACTGGCGTGCATGCATCAATTATCTGTTCGTCAACAACTTCTGGAAAAGGATGCATGACAATGCCAAGTCGGCCGGCATCAACATAGCATATGAGACAGCCGCCGGGGACACTTTCCCTGCCGACATACTGGAATATTTCAAATATGCCGATGTACCTATGGCGGAGTTCTGGAATGATCCCAGAACCGACAGCTATGTCGGATCCATCAATTTCAAGCCTATACGTCCTACGGCATCAGCCGCGAGGCTCTATGGCAAGACCAGGGTCTCTGCAGAGTCGTTCACGTCATTCGACCTTACCTGGGACGAGCATTTCAGCCGTCTCAAGGACCTGGCCAATTTCAATTATATCCATGGCGTGACGCACAGCGTATTCCATACATACACGCACAATCCTTGCGCTGACACCATGGTCCCCGGCACATCATTCGGTTCCGGTATCGGCACACCGTTCCTCCGTGGGCAGACCTGGTGGAAGCATATGCCGCTGTTCACCACGTTCCTCGCGCGTCTGAGCTATATGCTTGAAAGGGGCCTCCCTGTTTCGGACGTTCTCTGGTATCTCGGTGACGGCAACATGCACAAGCCTGACCAGAACTTTGATTTCGTACCGGGTTTTAAATATGACTACTGCAATCAGGATGTCCTTCTGAACAGGCTCAGTGTCGTGGACGGCAGGCTTGTCACACCTGAAGGGATTGCATACAGAGTCCTCTGGATGCCTGACAACCATCACATGCTTCCGGCGACAGCAAAGCGCCTTCGCGAACTGGTCGAGGCCGGAGCGACCGTTGTCGGGGACAAGCCTCTTGGAATCGGTACTTTGACGGACTGCCCGGACACATACGATGCAGACCTTACGGCCATATGGGGGGATGGAGAGGCCGGCTTGCGCAATGTGGGCAAGGGACGTGTCCTGAGCGGAATGACGCTTGCAGATGCCCTGGAAGGAATAGGGATGGATGCTGATGTGCTTGATGTAAAGACGCCGGCAGAAGAGACGGCTGCATACTGGCTCCACCGTGCAACGGACGGCGCAGACTGGTATTTCGTCACTGCGCCTCGCGGAGGTACATTCAAAGGAACTCTCAGTTTCTCATGCACAGGTAATGTAAGCATATGGGATCCTGTCTCAGGCACTTGTTCACCGGCACGATACAGGACCAGGGGCGGACGCACCATCATGGATTTCGACCTGCCTTATGCCGGCTGCTGTTTCGTAGTGTTCGACCATACCGGACCGCAGATACGTCCGGCCCGTGCTGCAAGGCGTGGCCGTAATGTCGATATCAGCAATGACTGGAGTCTCAATTTCCCTGAAGGATGGGACGCTCCGGAGCAGATTGACGTACCGGAACTTGTCTCATGGAAGGATCTGCCGTTATCAGATGAGGGGAAGTGCTTCTCTGGTACCGCGACTTATACCAAGACATTGAATATCAAACATATCAAGGCAAATGCACATTATACTTTGAATCTTGGTACCGTTGATGAAATTGCAAAGGTGTATGTGAACGGTACAGAAGTGGGATCCTTGTGGTGCGAGCCTTATAGTATCGATATCACCGATGCGCTCAGGGAAGGTGAGAATGAGGTGAAAATCGAGGTTACCGGCACCTGGTTCAACCGTCTTGTCTTCGATGCAGGACAGGAGGAATCCCAGCGCAAGACCTGGGTCATTTCAGGACCGGAAGCGGATGCTCCGCTCCGTACCAGCGGTCTTATCGGTCCGGTATGTGTGAATGTCAGAAGATAATGGACGAAAAGCAGAATATAGGCCAACTGTTCGACAGGATTGCCGGGACATATGACAGGTTCAACCATTTCCTGTCGCTCAATATAGATAAGAAATGGCGTCGCAGGGCTGTCAGGATGCTGCCTGTGTCCGATAATCTGCTTGATGTCGCAATAGGAACAGCAGACCTTTCTCTGGAGATATTGTGTCAGGGAAAAGCAGGACATATAACGGGGCTTGACCTTTCGTCCGAAATGATGAAGATAGGGGAGGCCAAGGTGGCGGACAAGGGCCTTTCCGACAAGGTTGCATTCGAACTTGGCAGTGCCCTGGACATGCCTTATGCGGATTCCGTTTTTGACGTGGTCACCTGCGCTTACGGGGTGCGTAATTTCTCCGACCCGGACAAGGGGCTCGCTGAAATGTTCCGGGTGCTCCGTCCGGGAGGACAGGTCATGATTCTGGAGTTCTCTTATCCTTCCAATCCGCTTGTCCGATGGTCCTATGACTTGTTCTTCAGTCATGTGATGCCCCTTGTCGGCAAATTGATAAGCAAGGATCCGGCGGCTTACAAGTATTTCCGCGAGAGCGTCAAGAATTTCATCTGGGGAGAAGAGATGTGCGCTCATATTTGTGATGCCGGATTTGCAGAAACCTCTTTCAGGACCCTCAGCCTTGGTATCACTACGGTTTATACTGCAAAGAAGATATGAAGAAACTGCTGCTCTGGTTCAGGATAATCCGTCCGCAGACGCTGTTCGCGTCGCTGGTTCCGGTATTGGTGGGATTGCTTGTCGTGCGTCGTTCAGGTCTTCCGGCGGCTGTACATCATCCTGCGCTTGTGGCATGGTTAACCGCCACCTGTGCCTTGAGCCTTCAGATACTGTCCAATCTTATTAACGATTACTACGATTTCAAGCGCGGTGCGGACAAGGCCGGAAGAGCCGGGTTCAAGCGCGCGCTTGCTGAAGGGGAAGTGTCAGAACGGCAGATGCTTGCAGCATGCTGCACTGCCCTTGCCGTTTCCTTGTGCTGCGGCCTCTACCTCGTGCTTGCCGGCGGTTGGGTAATATTGCTCATAGGACTTACCGCAATCCTTTTTGCGTGGCTGTATACGGCTACATCCCATTCCCTTTCATATCTCGGTATTGCGGACATTTTCGTGTTCCTCTATTACGGTGTGGTCGCTTCTGCCGGTACGGCGTTCCTTCAGGTGCATCAGTTCGTGCCCGATGCTTTCTATGCCGGTGCGGTTTGCGGACTTGTCTCCATGTGCGTGCTGATGATTAATAATCTGCGCGATATCGACAGTGACAGGGACGCGGGCAAGCGTACACTGCCTGTCCGTTTCGGAAAGAAGGCGGGGGAGGCCATCATGCTGGTGGAGGTGCTTCTTATGCCTTTGTTCGCATGGCTGGCATTCGGTTTCTCTCCTGCGCTGCTTATACTTGTTGCAGGGCTGGTGTTGTTTGTTGCTGTCCTGAAGGCCGAAGGCCCCGTCTATAACAAATGCCTTCTCTGCACTGGCCTCACAAACGTCCTGTATTTCGTGCTCTGTTTGCTGTCCTGATCCCGGTGGGGAGGGTGAAATCATCTGTTCTCCCTAAGCCACTTGATGAACGGCATGAGGACCTCGGCGGCAGGTTCGGCGGTTACCTTGGAGAGAGAGATGTCCTCTCCCATTCCGTTGAGGATTTCAAGCTGGAAGTCCGGGTTGTTTTCGAAGTCGATGTCAGAAGGGGCATTGCCGTCAAGCAGGGATATGGTCTCGGTGGCCATGGCCTTGAATTTCAGGAGCCAAGGCTTGATGTCGTTATAGAACAGAGGATATTCCGTCTGCAGCGCTTCAAGTGTCTCACAGGCCTTCAAAGCCTGTCCAAGACGGGACTTGACACTGCCTGGACGTGGTTTGCCATCAGCCACGGACTGCTTGTATCCATTGACCGCATATGCAAGCATATCTCTGTCGAAATAGCGGAGATACGGTGCGATGAAACGCAGGATTGGGGCCAGATCCTTGCCTACAACTGCAGGAAAAGCGGCTTCCCAGCTCTTTTCGTTGTTGAAAGCACTTTCGTTCCAGGCATAGTCAGCAACGCTGAAAAGGCTGATCTTGGAGATTTCACCCTGCTGCATCGGGTTGATGATGAGGGTGCCGGTGGCCAGTCCGTCATCCAATCTCGCAAGGTTTTCGATATGCCTCTCATCCTTGAAATTGGAATACATGTCCATAGGGAATATCTTCGTCATATCGTTGTCGTTGCACGGATAGTTCCACCACCAGCTTGTCGGCCGGCCGAGGAAGTCCTTTACGACATCCAGATCCCTGTTGTTCGGCACGCTCCATACGGCTGCCCCGGTGATGTAGATGTCAACCTTTTCCGGAACCGGGGTAAGTGACTCGAAGAACTTTCGTGCGTTCTCCCTGCTGGTCCAGGAATAGGCATAGAGTTGAGGCACGTAGTGAAGTGGCTTGACGATGTCCTCGGGGGCGGCGGATGCACTGTTCCATCTTGCGTCGATGCGGCTCTGGAGGTCGGTGAGCCTGTCCGCCCCGAGTTTCAACGTAGGCTCGTCATAAGGCACTCCCACGTCATCGACGAATACTCCGAACTGTCTGACTCCCAGGCTGTACATGCTCTCGAATTTGTCCATGATCCTGGAATTCACTCCGGTATCCTCCGCATCCATGAAGGCCTCTCCCGGATGGATTGCCCATATGAAATTGACCTTGCAGGCATGCGCAACATCTGTTATCTCACGGAGCATGTCCTGTGACAGGTAGCCTATGCGCTCCTGGTCGGCAGTGATGGTCTCCGGGTACGGCTCGTTCCAGAAACGGGAGTGGTATGGGTCGGATTTGGCTCCGTACATGTATGTGTTCAACTTGTATCTCGCCATGAATTCAAAGAGGTCCTTCGTGACTGCGGCGGAATAAGGCACCCCATAATAACCTTCTATGATACCACGGTTCCTGATGTCGGCGTAGTCATATATCGTGACGCACTGAAGCTCGGATGTCCCGTTGTCGAGCATCTGCTCCAATGAAGCCAGTCCGCAGAAGACAGCATCAGTGTCCTCTCCCAGGATAAGCACCTGTGCCGGAGATCCGGCATTGCCGCGGAGGCATAGGATATGACGGTCGTATTTCTCCAAAGAGAATACGGAACGGTCGAGACGGTATTTCTTTGCCAGACGGTCAGCCTGGTCTCCCGAACCGGCCACCCCAAGTATGACGTTGGATGCTGATTTCGATATCTTGTCTGCACTGACTGCGTTGAGGCCTGCTGCTTCCAGTACCTTTCCTGCCCTGTTCAGGGTTGCGGCGTCTATCTGCGGCCCCGCCACTATATTGACTGTGCCGGAAAAGCCTGTTGATCCGCTGTCCAACGTCTGCTGATGAGGGACAGGATAGATGATGTATCTATCCTGGGCTGAGGCGGACGCAGAAATAAACAAGGCGACAGTGCATGCAATCAAAATGTTCTTCATTTCCATAATGTGTTTAGACATTTTATAAAGATAGCAATAAATGTTAGATTTGCATCAGGATGAAAAAAATAGATCTTCCGGCCGCTGCGATTGCGGACCGTCTCAACCGGGAACTGCACGCTCATCGTGCGGCCGTGGTGACCGCTCCTCCGGGTGCCGGTAAGTCCACCCTGCTGCCTCTCACCATACTTGAAGCCATTGAAGACGGGGGGAAGATACTGATGCTTGAACCAAGGCGCATCGCAGCAAGGCAGATAGCCGTCCGTATGGCTTCGATCCTTTCGGAAAATGTGGGGGAGACCGTCGGGTACAGGATGCGTTTTGAAAGCCGTGTCTCCGGCAGGACCAGGATAGAAGTCATAACAGAAGGCATCCTGACGCGTATGCTGGTGGATGATCCTACTCTGGAAGGTGTATCGGTTGTGATATTTGATGAATTCCATGAGCGGAGCCTTACCAGTGACCTTGCGCTTGCGCTCGTCAGGGAATCACGCAAGCTTCTGCGTCCTGACCTCCGGCTTGTCATCATGTCGGCGACCATAGATGCGGATGCCATCTGCCGCGAACTTGATGCTCCGCTCGTGGAGAGCGAAGGGTGTATGTGCCCTGTCGGGATAATCCATTCCCAGTCGGATGCATGTCCGGAAAACCTCCATGAGGAGGTGGCCCGTGCCATATCGCGTGCTCACCGTGAACATTCCGGCGACATACTTGCCTTTCTTCCCGGGGAAGCGGAGATACGCCGGTGTGCGGAGCTTCTTGAAGGAGAACTCGGCGGGACCGCAATATATCCGCTTTACGGCATGCTCCCCATGGAGGAGCAGCGTAAAGCCATATCTCCATCAGGAGAAGGGGAGAGGAAGGTGGTGCTGGCGACTCCCGTCGCTGAGACATCCCTGACTATCGAAGGGGTGCGCATAGTCGTGGATTCCGGTTTCTGCAAGAAGATGGTTTTTGACCAGAAAAGCGGCCTTAGCCATCTGCAGACCGTGCGGATAAGTATGGACATGGCGATGCAGCGCTCAGGACGTGCCGGCCGTGTGTCCGAGGGCGTATGCTACCGTCTATGGACTCCTGCTACCGAGGTCAGGATGGCTGAATGCCGTGTGCCTGAGATACTTGAAGCGGACCTGACAAAGGCGGTGCTGGATATATCTGCGTGGGGTGGCGGCAAGGCGGGCGAACTTGCATGGATGACGGATCCGCCACCGGCGCATGTGGCGCAGGCCGAGGCGTTGCTTCTGTCGCTCGGGGCGTTGGATGAAAGCGGGAATATTACGGGAAAGGGCAGAAGGCTTGCCGGCCTCCCATGCCATCCGCGTCTTGCCGGGATGCTGTCCGATGCATGCACGGCAGAGCGGAAATCCCTCGCTGCGGACATCGCTGCCATACTTGAAGAGAAGGACCCTCTCCAGAGAGAGACCTGCGGTTGTTCCATTTCATTGAGAGTGGATGAAATGCGGCGTCAAAGGGCTTCGAAACGCCCTTCCGGTGCCTTCCGGCGTATAATTGACATTGCATCCCAATATGCGGGGCTGGTCTCCGCTGAAGAAGATAACGGACCTACCGACCCGTATTCGGCAGGAGCCCTCCTGGCCTCTGCCTATCCGGAAAGGGTGGGACGTGCGGCAACGGACAGGGCATATATGCTGTCCGGAGGCGGGACGGTCACGCTTGATGCTTCCGATCCGCTTGCCGCATGCGGATGGGTAGCCTGTGCAAGCCTTAATGCCCGCAATGACGGGCAGGGAACAATACATCTTGCAGCACCGCTTGATCCCGCTGACATTTCCGGCATGCTCAGGACAGTTGACAATATCTCCTGGGACCCGAAGGCGGGGACGGTCGTGGCACGGAGGGAAAAGCGTATGGGCAAACTGATAGTGGAGTCCAGGCAGATTCCGGATGTTCCAAAAGAAAGGATAATAGGGATAATATGCGAAGCCGCCGGAAAGGACGGAATGTCCATGTTCGACTTTGCTTCGGATGATGTGCGGAATCTCCAGCACAGGGTGGCTGCGGTTGCACAATGGCATCCCGAACTCGACCTTCCCGATATATCCTCTGCAGCCGTGCTGCAAAGAGCAGGGGAATGGCTGCCGTTTTATATCGGGAAGGCCACGACGGCTGCCGAACTCCGTAAGATCGATCTGGAGCCAGCCCTGTGGTCCCTGCTTACATGGGACCAGCAGCAGGCGGTGGATCGCATCGCTCCATCCCATCTGACCGTTCCTACCGGCAGCAGGATCAGGGTTGAATACAGGCAGGGCACCGATGTACCCGTGCTTCGTGTGCGTTTGCAGGAATGCTTCGGGATGCTTGATACACCTATGGTGGATGACGGACGGAGGCCTGTGCTGATGGAACTGTTGTCCCCCGGATTCAAGCCTGTGCAATTGACTTCCGATCTCAGGAGTTTCTGGGAAGGGACATATTTCGAAGTGCGCAAAGAGTTGCGCAGGCGCTACCCTAAGCATTCATGGCCCGACAATCCGTTGGAAGCCGAGGCGGTGAGGGGCGTGAAAAGACGTCAGTGATTATTTCTTCTTGACCGGGTCGCAGGTGAGGCCCACTCCAAGTTTCTTGAATATCTTCTGGTCCACTTCACTCAGCATGACGGTGGAATGCACCTGGCAGCCGTTCAGTTGAGGAAGGCAGGCGAGGGCCTTCTGGCAGTTCTCGTCGAAAAGGCTCAGCATTGATATGGCTACCAGTACCTCATCGGTATGAAGACGAGGGTTGTGCCCGTGAAGGAATGACACTTTTGTCTTCTGGATAGGCTCGATCATGTTCTGAGGGATGAGTTTGACCTTATGGTCTATACCGGCGAGATATTTTGTCGCATTTAGTATGAGCGCTGCGCTGGGGCCGAGAAGCGGGCTGGTCTCGGCGCTGATCATGGTGCCGTCAGCCATCTCCATTGCGGATGAAGGGACTCCGGATCTTTCCTTGCGCTCACGGGCAGCAACGGTGCACTTGCGGAAATCGGTGGTGATTCCCGCCCTTTTCATAAGAAGTACTATCTTGTTGACCTCGTTATCGTTGATGCCGCCGTCGGCGAGTTTGCAGAGGGCGGCGTAGTAGCGACGGATTATCTCCTGCTTTGCGGCTTCGCAGCATGCTTCCTCATCGCTTATGCAGGAACCTATCATGTTGACCCCCATATCGGTAGGTGACTTGTACGGATTCTCGCCGTAGATGCCCTCGAAAAGTGCGTTGAGCACCGGGAAAATCTCTACGTCGCGGTTGTAGTTGACAGCGGTCTTGCCATAGGCTTCGAGGTGGAACGGGTCAATCATGTTCACATCGTTCAGGTCGGCAGTTGCGGCCTCGTATGCGATGTTGACGGGGTGCTTGAGCGGCAGGTTCCAGATAGGGAAGGTCTCGAACTTGGCATAACCTGCCTTGATCCCGCGCTGGTTCTCCTGATACAGCTGGCTGAGACATACGGCCATCTTGCCGCTGCCCGGACCCGGGGCGGTGACGACAACAAGCGGACGGGAGGTCTCTACATAGTCGTTCTTGCCGAATCCTTCATCGGAATCGATCAGGGCCACATTCTCAGGATAGCCTTCTATGGTGTGGTGATAATAGACCCTGATGCCAAGACGTTCCAGACGCAGCCTGTAGTTGTCGGCGCTGGACTGCCCGTTATAATGGGTTATGACGACGGAACTTACGAGGAAGCCCCTGTTCATGAACTCGTCCCTGAGGCGGAGTACGTCCACATCATATGTGATGCCCAGGTCGCTGCGGACCTTGTTCTTCTCAATGTCCAGGGCGCTGATAACTATGATGATTTCAGCCTCATCCTTCAGTTGAAGAAGCATCTTTAGCTTGCTGTCCGGCTCGAATCCGGGAAGCACGCGGCTTGCATGATGGTCATCGAAAAGCTTGCCGCCGAACTCCATGTACAGTTTGTCGCCGAACTGGGCGATACGTTCCTTGATGTGCTCTGATTGGATTTTGAGATATTTCTCGTTGTCGAACCCGTATTTCATATGATGGAAAATTACGGGGTACAAAAATACTTCAATTAGTCTTTGTTTCCAAAAAAATCCGTCGGAAATGACTATCTTTGAAAAATGGAAAAGTTCGTTCAGAATTTCATCGTTCCCAGTTACATGGTGGATGCCCGCAGGAAACTCCGGGCGGCATCTTTCATGGAGATAGCCCAGGAACTTGCCGGGCAGGGGGCGGAGCAGCTGCACATGTCCGACCGCGATCTGGCTTCCCTGGATGCGGTCTGGGTGCTGGCCCGCATGCACGTTTCCTTTGTGGACACTCCTGTCCGTGATCAGGAAGTGACTCTCAGCACCTGGCACAAGGGCTTGAACGGGATACAATATATCAGGGATTACAGCGTGACCGATACTGAAGGTCGTCCGCTTGTGCTGTCATCGAGTTCATGGATTATCATGCACCTGAAGGAAAGACGGATGCTGCGGCCGGACATGCTTGCTGAATACGTGCCATCCGTGCCGCAATGCGATGGCGATGCGGTCAAGGATCCGTGCGCGAAGATCCTTCTTCCGAAGGGAATTGAGCTTGAATCTGCAGGGGAGCATATCGTCAGATACTCCGATGTGGACTACAATGGACATACGAATAATACGAAATATATCGTCTGGGCTCTTGATGCCCTTCCGCAGGATGTGGTCTTCAATCATGATCTGAAGGAACTGGACATCAACTACAACAAGGAGTCACATCTTGGCGAAACCGTCACTCTCCAAGCCGTTCGTGCGGAAGGCAGATGGTTCGTGGAAGGATGCGGTGCCGATGGCCAGCAGTGTTTCATAGCCCGTTTTCTCTTTGCGGATGATGAATAGGATGGAATTGACAGCCCTTTTCCTTGCGCTTTCCCTTTCGGCGCTGACATGCGGCGGACGGACGTGCCCGTCTGAGCCCGGGCCTGCTCCTGTACAGCAGGCCGCGATTGTCCCCGACCCTCCATATGCCTGTTACCTTGATAGGGTGGACACTTATCCGTTCATTGTCATCAGCAAGCAGGACCTCAGCCTTGCCCTTGTGGACAGTACCGGTAATGCTATTGTAACATACGGGATAGCCTGTGCCAGGAACTATGGCAACAAGGAGAGGCGCGGCGACCACAAGACTCCGGAAGGAACCTTCAAGATCAATCAATTGCTGAATTCCAGGGGGCTTACACATGATTTCGGAGATGGTAAGGGGCCGGTGAGGGATGCATACGGACCGTGGTTCCTCCGTCTGGACGTGCCGGGATACATAGATATAGGAATCCACGGCACACATCTTCCAGAATCCATAGGCTCAAGGGCAACCGAGGGCTGCATACGCCTTCGGAACGATGATATCATCGATCTGAAAGGGCGGGTGAAAGTGGGTACTCCTGTCATAATACTTCCGGATAAGGACTCTTAGAACCTGTTTTGAAATGTTCCAATTTTTCTTTTACGCATCTGTTTTGCGCTTTTTCCCGTCTTCTTCAGTCACAATGGACCTCCATTGTTCCTTCAGAATCCAGAAAAAATCATCAAAATATCTGCTATTAAATTTAAAACCAAACATTTCAAAACAGGTTCTTAGCGGAAGATATTTTATTAACTTTCCTCTATAAATCAAGTATTCCATACGTGCGAGAGGTAGGCGAAAGCTGATATGGCATCACAAGTGCGCAAGACAAGCCATCCACCTCGATGAAAGGCGGATAAGATAATAAAGAACTT
>JAZRXV010000052.1:0-9022 GCA_045600405.1 Candidatus Cryptobacteroides sp. | reverse complement strand
AAAGTGACGTACGCCGACCTGTCCGCCGTGCGTTCCTGCTTGACGATATACTGTTTGGTCGGTTTCTCCCTGAACATGCGGAGCTCGAATTCGCTCTTGCGGGCAAGGCACGACAGGGTATCCTCCATCTCGTATTTGAGCATTTCGGGGACCGTGTCGTATGCCACCTGCACCGGGCGTATCAGGCTGTCTATGAATCCTATCGTCTCGCTTTCGGGGTCGTAGATATTGTTGTTGTTCTCGTCTTTGATCGCATAAAGCCTGTATTGCGTGTCCTCGATGAAAGGTATTACAAAAAATCCCCAGTCGTCGGTCTTCGTCGCCGCGAAAGGTCTCTCCAGGAATACAGCGGAGTCCCTCAGGTTCTTGTACAGCAGCACGGTGGCGCCTTTCTTCGGGGCCAGGGTCTGGCAGTCAAGCACGGTGCCGGTGATCATCAGCGAGTCTATGCTGTCTCCGGTTGAAAAAGCATAGGTATATCCGGGGAATATGTTCCCTTCGTTGTTGTCAGCCAGCGCGTCGGTGAAACTGAGGGTATAAGTGGTATTAGAGTCAAGAGGCTCTTCAAATGTGACGACCAGGGTCCTGCCTTTCAGTTTGGACTTGACCGGTTTCTTCTGAGGAGGTGACAGGAAGATATTCTGAGCCTGCTTGATAGTGACATACTCGTTGAACGTGAATTCGAACTTGGCATTCTCAAGCGGCACTCCGGTGGCTCCGGGCAATGGTTTGATATCGATGATATACGGCGGGATAGTGTCCTTCCATCCACCTGTCGGGGCCTGTGTGGTGTTGGCGCAGGAGTGGGCGAAGAACATGGGCGCAAGGGCTATGACAGCCAATATGATCGGGATGAATTTCTTCATGGTCAGATATCTGTTCGGACAACGTTCTGTATTCCATCTATCTTCTTGAGGCCGTCGACCATGCTCTCCAGATTCTTCTTGTCGCGCACCAGGAGCTCGATGTAGCCTTCGAAAAGACCTTCATTGGTGGAAAGTTGCAATTTGCGCATGTTGATGCCGTATTGCTGTGAGATATGACCGGATATTTCGGACAGAAGTCCTATCCTGTCGATGCCGGTGAGAGAGAGGCGGATCGGGTACTCCTGGTCGGAAATCAGCCATTTCGGGACGACGACCCTGTTGCCGAATTTGGCGGCGAGGGATTCGGCGGTGTGGCAGGATTTCTTGTGGAGAGTGATCGAGCCGTCCGCACTCAGGAATCCGATTACCGGGTCTCCCGGGAGCGGGTTGCAGCAATCCGCGATGATGTATTTGTGGCTTCCCTTGTCGCCTTCTGCTATGATATAATCGTCCTTGTTAATCTTGGCGGTAAGGGAGTCTTCGGTTATGATACGCTTGAAGTCCTCCGGACCGAGCAGTCCTATGCCTACGCGGAAATAGAGCTCTTCGGTATCCTTCAGCTGGGAGAAATCAAGGAATTTGCGTATGAGCTCGTTGCTGGACCTGAGGTTCATGGCCTTAAGCCTTTCTTCGAAGATATGCTCGCCGTTGCGGGCTATCTCGTTGTGGTTGTCCCTGAAGAACTCGATGACCTTGTTCTTGGCGTGGCGTGTCTGCAGGAACTGCAGCCATTCCATCTTGGGTTTTGCCTTTGCCGCCGTGATGATCTCCACCTGGTCTCCCGACTTGAGCGGTTGGGAAAGAGGCACGAGTTTCTTGTTCACTTTGGCCGCGATGGCGGTGTTGCCTATGTGGGTATGTATGCTGTAGGCGAAGTCAAGGGCGGTGGAGCCGTGAAGGATGGTCTTCTGCTCACCTTTCGGTGTGAATACGGTGATGTCGGTGCTGATGAGGTCCCTGTGTATCATGTCCAGGAGATCGAGGGTGCTGACGTCGTCGCTTACCAGTACCTCCTGTATCTCGGCCAGCCATTTGTCCATTTCGGAGTCATTCTCGGAAATGTATCCGTCATTCTTGTATGCCCAGTGGGCAGCGATACCTTTCTCGGCGATGTCGTTCATGCGCCTTGACCTGATCTGCACCTCCACCCATATGCCGGTGTGGCTCATCATGGTGCAGTGAAGCGCCTCGTACCCGTTGCTCTTCGGCTGTGATATCCAGTCGCGTCTGCGGCTCGGGTTCTCGCTGTAGATGCTCATGATGGTCGAGTATATCAGATAAGCCTGGTTGCGCTCCATCTGCGGTGTTTCTCCATCGGGCTCGTAGATGATCCTGACGGCGTACAGGTCGTAGATCTGCTCGAACGGGACGTGTTTTGTGCGCATCTTGTACCATATCGAGTATGGAGTCTTGATGCGTTTCTTGATCGTGAACCTGTATCCGGCATTCTTGAGGGCCGTTTCAATAGGCTCCATGAATGCATCGATCTCCTTTCCTCTCGCCACCTGATCATCACTGACCCGCTTGGATATGTCCTTGAATGCGTCCGGTTCCTTGTATTCGAGCCAGATGTTCTCCATTTCGGATTTGATGCCGTACAGTCCGAGCCGGTGGGCCAGCGGGATGAATATGAACATGGTCTCGGACAGGATCTTGTCCCTCTTGTGCTCCGGCATGAATTCGATGGTCCTGCAGTTGTGCAGTCTGTCCGCGAGTTTGATGAGCACCACCCTCACATCGTCGTTGAGTGTCAGGAGAATCCTCTTGAAATTCTCCGCCTGGAGACTTTCGGTGCTGAGGCTGCTTCCCTTGCGGTCCTCATTGTCCAGGACCGTCTTTATCTTCGTGAGCCCGTCCACCAGGGTGGCGATCTTCTGCCCGAAAAGGTTATGGATATCCTCTACCGTATAGGATGTGTCTTCCACGACGTCATGGAGGAGGGCGGCGCAGATGGACTTGCATCCGAGCCCTATTTCGCTGACGACAATGCTTGCCACGGCGATGGGATGGAGCATGTAAGGCTCTCCGGAGCGCCTGCGGATGTTGTGGTGCGCTTCGTTGGCGAAATCGAACGCCTTGTGGACGAGTTCCATCTCCTCATCGTTCCTGCATCGTTTTCCGGCAAGTTTGAAAAGATCCTCGGACGCGTCCCGGATCTGTCTTTCGTCTTCTGCGGTAAAATCTGAAAAACTCATATCTAAGTCTTATTTCTCGTAATCCCAGTCCGGGATCTTGTAAGTTCCGACATTATGGTAGCTGAATGTGAGTTCAGCACCGTACATTATTATCTGCCAGCTGAAATTCAGCCAGATCAGGAACAAAGGTATGGCGGCGATGACACCGTACACGCTGTTGAGCCTTGCCACGAAAACCTGCGTCTCCAGATACATATATTGGAATAGCGCGAACACGATGGATGTAAGCAGCGCGGACCTCAGGGCATATCTGTATTGCACCTTCGTCGCCGGGATGAATTTGTACATCACTGAAAGCGTCAGTACCGTGATGATGTAGAAACCGAGCCATCCGAGTAGTTCCGGAACGGCCCTGACATCGGAAAGGTCGAGTCCTATCAGTTTTGTGAGGTTGAGGTAATAGGCGATTCCCGATCCGAAGATAAGGACCAGGAGCGGGGAAAGAAACAGCACAAGTAGGTAGAACCCGAATCTCTTGTACATTTTGCGCGGTATCTTCCTGATGCCCCATACGTTGTTGAAGACCCTCTCCACCTGGAACATCATCCACAATACTGTCCATAGGAAAAAGAACGCTGACACGACGCCGACCGGACCGCTCTTTGCAATGTCGATGATGTTGGTGGCCTTGCTTATAGCCAGGCTGACAAGATCGGGGTCTGCCGGGAAGATCTGATATACTATCGCGGAAATCCGGTCCGCCAGTCCCAGTCCTCCGCCGATGGCGAACAGGAATGCTACGAACGGCACTATTGCAAGCGTTACGAAATAACTCAGGGACACGCACTGGAACCCCATGCGGTTCTCTGCGAAGGCCTCGAGGGTAATGCGGATAAGTTTGACCAGATGGACGAATCTGGCCCAGGGTCTGCTGGCAACGGACATGTCAAGTGTCCAGATATCGTCAGTGAAGAGACTGGCGACATCCGATGCGGTCTTGTTTATCCTGCCCATTAATCTCATGCCGAACTAGAATAATGTCAATTGCTCCTCCTTATGATCCGGGACTGCTTCTCCGGTCACGGCAGTGTCCGTGACCTCAGGAAGAAGTGCACGGAACGCATCTTCGCTCAGGACCGGAATCCCGAGCTGCTCGCATTTCTTAAGCTTCTCCGGACCCGGTTTCTCTCCGGCAAGTAGGAAGGATGTCTTCCCGCTGACGGATGATCCGGCCTTTCCTCCATGGGCCGCGATAAGTTCCTTCATCGCGTCCCTGGAAATGCTGAAGTTGCCGGAAATCACCACTGTTTTCCCCTCAAGCGCCGATGACAGGCGGGCTTCGGACTTTGTGGTCGAGAACTGCAGGCCATGTGACCTCAGTCTCCATATCTCTTCGCTGTGCTGCTCGGAATGCATGAAGTCATAGATGCTTCTTGCTATGACCTCGCCCACATCCTCCACTTCCAGCAGTTGCTCCATGCTTGCCTGCGCTATCGAGTCAATGTCACCGAAATGACGTGCAACCCCTTTGGCGGTAGTCTCTCCCACGAATCTTATACCCAGGGCGAACAGCACCCTCTCGAAAGGCACGTTGGCTGATTCCTTGAGGCTGTCGAGGAATCTCTGGGCGGATTTGTCCTGCCAGCCTTCGAGGCTCAGAAGCTGGTATTTGCTTATGTCGTAAAGATCTGCCGCACTGCGGGCGATCCCGGCCTCGTAGAACTGGTCGGCCGTAGCCTCTCCTGCAAGGATGTTCATAGCCCTGCGGCTCATGAAGTGGAGGAGCCTGCCTTTGATCTGTGTCGGGCATCCGTCCTGGTTAGGGCAGAACCACTTCGCTTCATCCTCCTGCTTGACGAGGGCGGTGCCGCAATCGGGGCATACGCTGGGGAAGACCGGTTTCGAGGAATCCGGCTTCCTTCTGGAAAGGTCCACCGAAGTGATCTTCGGGATGATTTCGCCGCCTTTCTCCACGAACACGAAATCTCCGACCCTGATGTCAAGCAGCTCCATCTGGTCTGCGTTGTTCAGTGTGGCGCGCTTGACCACGGTCCCGGAAAGCTGTACGGGACTGAGGTTCGCGACAGGTGTCACGGCTCCCGTGCGCCCCACCTGATAGTCGATGCTGAGCAGTTCGGTGCATGCCTGCTCCGCCTTGAACTTGTATGCCACAGCCCATCGCGGAGATTTGGCTGTATATCCGAGAGAGCGCTGGCTGGCGAGTTCGTTGATCTTTATGACTATGCCGTCCGTAGCATATGGCAGGAATTTCCTTTCCTTGTCCCAATAGTCTATGTATGCTTCGATCTCGTCTATGCTCCTGCAGATCTTCCTCTTGTCCGAAACCGGGAGCCCCCAGGCTGCTGCGGCATCGAGGGCTTCGGAATGTGAGGATGGAATATGGGATGTGCCTGTCCAGGAGGCCATGGAGTCGGCAGGGATATGGTAAAGCGTACACCAGAGTCCGCGGTGGACCACTTCTTCCGGATCTATGAGTTTGAGCGATCCGGAAGCGGCGTTGCGCGGGTTGGCGAAAGGCGCTTCTTCCTGCAATTCGCGCTCCTTGTTGAGAGCGTCGAATGCCTCGTATGGCATGAGTATCTCGCCGCGTATCTCGAACTCGTCAGGGAAGTCCCCATGGAGGGATGCCGGGATGTTGGAAATCCTCCTCACGTTTTCGGTGACGTCGTCTCCCTGCACTCCGTCCCCCCTCGTGAGGGCCTGTACAAGGCGTCCCTTCCTGTAGGTCAGGGATATGGAGGTGCCGTCGAATTTCTGCTCGCAGCTGTAGCTGAATTCCGTGCCGGCGAGCAACTTGTCCGCCCTTGCCACGAATTCCTCTATCTCGGAGATGCTGTAGGTGTTGCCCAGGGACAGCATGGGATATCTGTGCGCCCTCTGTACGAAGCCTTTGCCCGTGAGGGCTTCCGCATTCCTGCCTGCGGGCGTATCGATGTCCGAACCGACGCGTACGGTAGGGGAGTCCTCGGTCCTGAATTCCGGCCACTCGGCTTCGAGGGCTTCGAGTTCGTGCATCAGGGTGTCGAATTCGAAGTCCGATATCACGGGCGCGTTGTCCACGTAATATCTCCTGTTGTTCTCCTTGAGAGTCTCTCTCAAGAAATCAATCCTTTGCTTTGCGGCAGACTTTTCCATAATCTTACAAATTTAGTGATTTTATGGATAATTTGAAACAGAACGGGGCCAAGCAAAAGCGGCCGGCCCGTGAAGGCCGACCGCTTTGTCAACAGGTTCTGGTTTTAGTCGAGTTCCTCAACTACCGGAGCTTCAGGAGCATTCTTCATGACAGAAGCGATGCCCTGGCGCATGGTGCGCTCTGATGCATACATCTGGCTTGCGCCTATGACCTGGCCGTTGGAAGCCTTGAGGTTGAAATATGGCTTTCCATTCTTTGCGACCTTGATCTCGAAACGGTCTTCGATCTGTGAGTTCTTCTTGACTGATTCTACTCCGTTGAGGCATGATTCTTTCTTTACATAGCCTTCGCTGGTGAGGATGACCTGGCCGTTGGTGGCCTTGAGGTTGAACTGGAATTCTCCGTTCTTGCGGACGGTGATGACAAATTTGCCCATAATTTAAATTTTATTGGTTATTAAAAAGGAATAACTCGTTATCTATTTCGCAAATATAAACATTTTCCTTAATTCCAAACATTGGAGTATCCCTTCATTTTTGTAAATTTGCAAAATCGGACGTAAAAACGACATTCAAGATAATATCATGACAGCTATTTCAAATCTCCAGAAGGCTCGCGCTGCCTATCAGCCGAAGCTTCCTAAAGCCCTTCAGGGACCGGTAAAGGCAATTGAAGGAGCAAAGACACAGTCAGTTGGCAATCAGGCCGAAATCAAGGAACTTTTCCCGAACACCTACGGCATGCCTGTAGTTGAATTTGCAGAAGGAACTGCCACCGCATTCCCTCAGTTCAATGTAGGCGTGATCCTTTCAGGCGGTCAGGCTCCTGGCGGACACAACGTGATTTCAGGTCTTTTCGACGGCATCAAGGCCCTCAATCCTGCCAACAAGCTTTACGGATTCCTCATGGGACCTGGCGGGCTCGTGGACCACAAGTACATGGAGATTACTCCGGAGATCATGGATGCATACCGCAATACCGGCGGATTCGACATCATCGGTTCCGGCCGTACCAAGCTTGAGGAAGTCGACCAGTTCGAGAAGGGTATCGTGATTCTCCGCGAACTCGGCATCAAGGCCCTCGTCATCATCGGCGGAGACGACTCCAACACCAATGCCTGTGTGCTTGCAGAGTATTATGCAGCAAAGAATTACGGCGTCCAGGTGATAGGCTGCCCTAAGACCATCGACGGCGACCTCAAGAACGAGCAGATCGAGGCTTCCTTCGGATTCGACACCGCCTGCAAGACATATTCCGAGCTCATCGGCAATATCGAGCGCGACTGCAACTCAGCCCGCAAATACTGGCATTTCATCAAGGTCATGGGCCGCAGCGCTTCCCATATCGCACTTGAGTGCGCCCTCCAGACCCAGCCTAACATCTGCCTCATCTCCGAGGAGGTCGAGAAGAAGGAGCAGAGCCTCGACGATATCGTGACCTATATCGCCAATGCAGTCGCATCCCGCGCCGCAAAGGGCAACAACTTCGGTACCGTCATCATCCCTGAGGGACTCATCGAGTTCATCCCTGCTATCAAGAAACTCATCGCCGAACTCAACGATATCCTTGCTACCGACGAAGCCAAGGCCGTTGCACGCGAAGACCAGATCGAATATGTGAAGGCTCACCTCAATGCTGCCAATCTCGCTACTTTCAGCAGCCTCCCTGCAGGTGTGGCACATCAGCTCGCCCTTGACCGTGACCCTCACGGTAACGTTCAGGTATCCCTCATCGAGACCGAGAAGCTTCTCTCCGAGATGGTGGGAAAGAAACTCGCCGAGATGAAGAAGGCCGGAGAGTATGTGGGCAAGTTCAGCGCACAGCACCATTTCTTCGGATATGAAGGCCGCTGCGCAGCACCTTCAAACTTCGATGCAGACTACTGCTACTCACTTGGTTACAATGCATCCCGCCTCATCGCGGTAGGCAAGACCGGCTACATGTCAGTCATTCGCAACACCACCGCTCCTGCAGCTGAGTGGATTGCCGGCGGCGTGCCTATCACCATGATGATGAACCTCGAGAAGCGTGCCGGCAAGTTCAAGCCGGTCATCCGCAAGGCCCTCGTCGAGCTCGACGGAGCTCCTTACAAGTATTTCGAGGCAAGGCGTGACGAATGGGCTTCCGAGACCTGCTACCTCTATCCTGGTTCAATCCAGTACTGGGGACCGAGCGAGGTCTGCGACCAGACCACCAAGACTCTCCAGCTCGAGCAGGGAAAGTAGTTTTCCTGTAGGGGTTACTTAAAACCGCATTCTGGATATCTAGAATGCGGTTTTCTTGTTCCTAATTTGTTCCCAATTCTTTGAGGTCAGGTGTTCCCATTTATGTTGTCAAGGGTGGATTTGGGAACAAAATTTTTTCGGAAAAGATTTTTGTGGATACACATCCACATCGAGCATCCAGAAGTTTGTATTGCGGACAATTTCCTTCTCGGCGAGCGGATATTCTTCCAGTAGCAGATTTTTGGCCATAACCGTCATCTGCAACTTGATATGACCGCAGGGATGGCCGGTCATCCGGAACACGTCCATCCCCTGCTTGCGGTGCGAGGCATCTTCCGTCCAGAGACTGTCCAGAATTTCTACTCCGCCGATTCAATCTTATAGACATTGGCCTGGAGCTTGTTTACCACGTAGCCGGACTTCTTGAATGTGTCGATATACCGGTAGATCGTCCGCTGCGGTATGTTCAGCCTCTCCGACAACTCCTCTATTGAATAGTCGGTACTGCCCGACATCAACTTCATCAGGCGCAGCATACGGTCTTGTTTCGGTTGGTCCATAATCTATTTTTGAGTTATTCTGTAACGAGAAGATCCCTTGTTGATATTCACTAATCGTGTTCAATTTCAAGAATAAGAT
>JAZRXV010000051.1:0-44763 GCA_045600405.1 Candidatus Cryptobacteroides sp. | reverse complement strand
TCTACCTGGATGTCGCCGACGAGATGGGCATCTGTGTCCTTGACGAGACGGCGAACTGGGGCAGCGACGCCGGCCCGAAATTTGACTCGCCCGAGTTCTGGGAGAATTCGAAGGGGCACTTGCGCAGGCTGGTCCTCCGCGTCCGCAACCACGCCTCCATTTTCGGGTGGAGCATCAGCAATGAGAACAAGCCTGTGATCCTCGACGTCGACAGGCGTCCGGACCTCATCCCGCTTCAGGAGCAGGCCTGGGCGGACTGGAGGGATATAGTCCGCGAAAACGACCTGACACGCCCTTGGATTTCATCGGACGGCGAGGATGACGGCAACGGCATTCTTCCCGTCACCGTCGGCCATTACGGCGAAGACGAATCGATGGTAAGGTGGATAGGCATAGGCAAGCCTTGGGGCATCGGAGAGCACGGAATGGCATACTACGGAACTCCGGAACAGGCATCGCAATACAATGGCGAAAGAGCCTACGAAAGCCAGCAGGGACGTATGGAAGCCATCGCAAAGGAGGCTTATATATTAATATCAAAGCAAAGGGCGCACGGTGCATCATACTCCACTGTCTTCAATATGGCGTGGTACTCGCTCAAGCCACTTCCGCTCGGCCACAGGGACCTGACAAAAGTGCCGTCTATGGAAGACGGTGTGTTCTTCGGTGAATATGTGGAAGGTCTTCCCGGCGTTCAGCCGGAAAGGCTCGGTCCTTACTGCACGACCTTCAATCCGGGCTATGACCCCTCTCTCCCTTTGTACGACCCATGGCCGATGTATGATGCGATGAGGGCTGTCAATGCCCCCGGCGGCCCTGCGTGGTCTCCTTGGGCGGAGATCGACAAGTCAGCATATGACGCTCTTCCAGCAGAGCCGGCAGAGCCATACAGGGAGGTTGTGTTCGTGGGCGAATCCGGTACTTTCAAGAAGGCCCTGGATGTGCAGGGAGTGATTTTCGCAGATAAGGTCACCGTTCCGGCAGAAGCCATTTATATAGTTGACGCTTCAAAGGAGATTCCGCTCAGTGCCGTGAAGAAGATTGCTGCCGACAGGGCTGCCGGAGCTGAACTCCTGCTGTGGGGCCTTACCCCGGAGACGCTTGAGTGCTACAGCGAGCTTCTCCCTGAAAAGCTCGAAATGGACGAACTGCACCGTGCCACATATCTTCCTGAGCAGGTTTCATGGACACGGGGGCTGGGTAACTCGGATTTCTATTTCTGCGGGCTCCAGCGCTCCGACGTTTCCAGGTACACTCTCAAGGGCGAATTCGTCGAAAACGGCAAGGTGCTTCTGAATGCATGCCGCACGGAGTGGAGAAGCTGGAACTGGAGAGGCGAGGATGCAAAGACCGCGTCTGTCCTGCGTAGCGAAAATGAATGTACAGAGGCTCTGCCTGTTTTCGTGAAGAACGGCGGTGTCTATGTCAACACATTGTTGAACTTCTCGGATTCGGAGAAAGGTTTCAAGACCCTGGCCACCCTTCTGAAGAATGCAGGCATACGCTGCAAAGCCATCGAGATAGACGCCGACAGCTTCTTCTTCCTTCGCGAAGGGGAACTGTTCTTCCCGACAAAAGCAAGGGAAGCACTGGTGAACGGAGCTCTCGAACTGTATGTGTTCAGTCCAAGGCATCTCGACGACCTCCTCATTGAGCCGGATATGCCTAAGCTCACCCTCCATGTCAGGTGCGGCGGCTGCAGACTTAAGATAAACGGAAAGGATGTCAATGTGTCTTACGATAACGGAGGAGACACCATCTTCCGCGAACTGCCTCTGCAGCAAGGGTGGAACAAGCTGGAGATCAGCGGTCCGCCACAGGACAACCCTATTACCGGCTCATTCCGTTGCGAGAACAAGCCCGACTTCCTGCCGACAATCAAAGCATCAGTCACCAATCCTGAATAGAACCATGAAGGACGGATCTACTCTAAACTGAAATGGATATGAGAAAACTAATGTTTGCAGCAATCCTTGCCTGCATCGCATCTTCCTGTACAATCAATAACGTCGCTCCTGACGAAGTGCAGGAGTCCCGTTCCAAGCAGATGGCGCTGTTCGAAGACGGCAACTATGCAATGTTCATCCATTTCGGCCTCTATTCCAAGTTGGAGGGCAACTGGAAGGGCCGGCCATACTGGGGGATAGCAGAATGGATAATGAGCCAGGCCAACATCCCCGTGGACGAATACATGGCGGAAGCTGCAGACTTCAAACCGTCTGAATTCGATGCCGAGGCCTATGTGCAGCTCGCCAAGGACGCCGGCATGAAGTACATCGTGATCACTGCCAAGCACCTTGAGGGCTTTGCGATGTACGACTCCGACGTGGATGACTTCAACATCCACGACGCCGGAGGCTTCGGACGCGACATAGTCGGCGAGCTGGCGGACGCCTGCCACCGTGCCGGTCTCGGCATAGGCTTCTACTACTCCCAATACGAGGACTGGACCGCCCCGGGCGCCGCAAACGGTCCCAAGACCGACAAGGAGGGCCGTCCGGTCACCTACGACGAGTACTTCCGCAACAAGTGCGTGCCTCAGCTCAAGGAACTCCTGACCAAGTACGGCGAACTCGAGCTCATCTGGTTCGACATGCCTGGTGACATAAAGCCCGAGTACTCGAAGGAACTCGTTGACCTCGTGCATGAGCTGCAGCCCGGCTGCCTCGCTTCAGGCCGCGTAGGCAACGACATGGGCGACTACGAGTCGGTTGCTGACATGGAGCTGCCTCCAAGGAACACGCCGGGCCCTTGGGAGTGCATAGACGCCACCCAGGTAGGCTGGGGCTACAACAGCAACGACGCCGAGTGGAAGAGTCCCGACTTCATCGTACACAATCTCACCTCGCTTATTGCGAGGGGCGGCACCCTCATGCTGAACGTAGGTCCGACTGCCACCGGAGCGATTCCGCCAGAGGCGGCAAAGACGCTCAGGAAGGCAGGGGAGTGGATTCACAGATACCCCGATGCCGTCTATGGCGCAGGTCCGTCCCCTTGGGGCCGTGCCATGCCTTGGGGTGATGCGGTTACCCAACCGGGAAAGATATATCTCATAGTATATGACTGGCCTGAAGACGGCGAAATCTGGGTGCCGGGCATAAAGTCTGACATCAGAAAAGTCAGGTTGTACGGTGGCAAGCCGCTGAAATGGTCAAAGACCGGCACAAGCGGCATGACCTGCATAGAAGTACCATTCATCCGCCCCGACGAACTGGCTTCAGTCATAGAAATTGACGTTACCGACATCGATGTCAACGACATGATTACGGTCGATCCTTCAGTCTCCACGGAACTGTCGGTAGTATTCGGCGAACATGAAGGCTGCGAACACGACTGGTGGGGCTGGATGGATAAGTTCGGCGAGTGGAAGTACGAGGACCTGCTGAGCGGGTTCACGCAGGACGGCTGGTTCGACTGGACGGCGGACGTCCCTAAGGCCGGTTACTATGACGTGGAGCTCAAGTACAAAGGCGACGATTTCGTGCAGTGGCAGGTGGAGCTTGACGGGGAACCCTTGTTCATCAACAACCAGAAGGCGACAAACGCCTACGACTGGCACAGGCTCGGATGGGTCGAAATCACTGATCCCGGCAGGCACTGCATATGCATAAGGACGGTCGGCGGCGACTTTGCCAGCGCTGACGTAATCGCAATCCGCTTCACCCCTGTCAAGATCTGACCGTTCGAACCGGGGTTCGACAAGTCTCTTTCTCACCTCAACTTCTGGCCGGCGATACATCCCGCCCAGGCCATAAGTATACAGATGACCAATGTCGCGGATATGTAAAGGGCCGCCTGTCCCCATTTCCCTTCCTGGATAAGGTTGACGGATTGTATGGAGAAAGTGCTGAATGTAGTGAACCCGCCGCATAACCCGACGGTGGCCATCATCATCCAAGTTCCCTGTTCATATCCGGAGACCAGAAGACCCATGACGAAAGAACCGATGATGTTTACAAGAAATGTCGAAAGGTTGGATGACCAATGCATATGAATACCCAGGACGGTCATCCCGTATCTTAACATCGAGCCTATTGCGCCGCCGACACCGGCTGCTATGAAATTCTTGATCATAAACGGTGCAAAGGTACATAAAATAGTATCCCATTCACTATCTTTGCGGTGCAATATGTGAAAATGTCAGGCAGATTCAGAATATTGGGCACTATGGTGCTGCTGCCTGCGCTTGTTTGTACCGGGCTGGCAGCGCAGGATGCAACTCCTCAGGACACCACGTCCCGGCACGAGACACTTGGCGAGGCTGTGGTGAGCGGATGGACCGGGAATACAATGCTCAGGCACACTCCCGTTCCCGTCACATCCATAAGCAGCGGCGATCTGGCATTCCAGAACGCCACCAACATCATAGATGCACTCAGCCATCAGCCCGGCGTCTCGCAGATCACTACCGGCGGAGCAATATCGAAACCTGCCATACGCGGCCTTGGATATAACCGTATAGTCATAGTCAATGATGGCATCAGGCAGGAAGGGCAGCAGTGGGGCGATGAACACGGTATTGAGATTGATCCGCAGACCGTCTGTTCCGCCGAGATCATCAAAGGCCCGGCAAGTCTGCTGTATGGCAGCGATGCGATGTCCGGCGTGATTATTTTCCATCACGCGCCTGTGAATATGCCCGGGAGCATCACCGCATCAATGTCTAACGAATACCAGACAAACAATGGCCTTATAGCCAATTCGGTATATAATGCCGGGCACGTCGGGAGCTTCGTCTGGGATGTGCGGCTCAGTCACAAGACGGCACATTCTTATAAGAATCGCAAGGACGGCTATGTATTCAACTCCTGTTTCAACGAAAAATCCGCTTCCGGGATGGTGGGAGTCAACAGGAACTGGGGTTATTCCCATCTGAGGTTCGGGACATACATCCTGAATCCCGGACTCGTGGAAGGCGAGAGAAATCCGGGCGACAAGACATACAGACTTGCGCTTCCTTTCCAGAACGTCCGCCACAGCAAGGTGGTGTCCGAGACATCTGCCGCTCTGGGCGGTGGTAATCTCAATGCTACCATAGGATATCAGCGCAATATACGCAGGGAGTTTGAGGAGTCAGCAGATGAATGCGGGCTGCATTTCCTTCTGCAGACCGTGAACTATGACCTGCATTACCGCACGGCGGAGTTTGGCGGATGGAAGTTCCTCTCTGGCATCGGCGGGATGTTCCAGAAGTCCGACAATCTCGGCACGGAGTTCCTGATTCCAGCATACAGACTGTTTGATTTCGGACTGTTCGCCACCCTTCAGAAGTCATTCGGCCCGGTATTCCTCAGCGGAGGATTGCGTTACGATTATCGGGATCTTTCCTCAGATGCTCTGACGGATGAGGGAGAGGAAAGATTCAAGGCATTCACAAGAGCCTTTGACGGGCTCTCCGGCAGCATAGGGCTGACATATTCACCTGTAGAGAAGTTCTCCCTCAAAGCGAATTTTTCCACCGGCTTCAGGGCACCAAACATCTCCGAACTTGCGTCCAACGGTGTCCACGAAGGTACAGAAAGGTACGAGGTGGGTTCTTCTGCACTTCGAAGCGAGTATTCTTATCAGTTCGACCTCGGTGCTGAATACTATTCCGACAGGCTGACGGCATCGCTGTCGCTTTTTGCCAACCGCATCAACTCTTTCATCTTTAGCGGAAAAAGTCCCGGCGGAGAGGTGATCGATGACCACGATGTGTTCCGCTTCACGCAGGGCGATGCCTTCTTGTATGGCGGAGAAGCCGGCATAGAATGGACGATCATCAGAGGGCTTAGCCTTGATAACTCACTCAGTTATGTGTGCGGACAACTGGTGAGGCCCGATACTCCTGCCGAGAGGTGGTTACCGCTGATTTCTGCACCAAGGTTCATGACTGAATTGAGATATGACTTCCGCTTTCATTCAAGGATTTTTAAAAATACATTCGTCCAATTCAGCCAGGAAACCACTTTTGCACAGAACAGGTTCTATGCCGCTTATGGCACGGAAACCGCATCTCCATCATACACCCTGCTTGACGCTTCTCTAGGGACGGACATATGTTTGAAGTGGAAGAAACTTGTTTCTGTGATGATATGCGGCAATAACCTGACAGACAAAGTTTACCAGAGCCATCTGAGCCGCCTTAAATACCTTGGCGTCTGCAATATGGGACGCAATTTCGGCTTCAAGCTCCTTTGGAATCTGGAATGGGGGATAAAATGATGCCTCGTTTTGTGATAACATCCATGCGGTCAATGCCGGCTCTCTTTTGTATCCGTTGACGGGATCAATTCCTCAAAAGCTCCTTGCCGCCAGGCTCCGGATTGTCAAAATAATGTTATATTTGTCTGATTGATAGCTAGAAGGGGGAAGAAGAAAGTTTGGATCGTATGGAATAATCAATAAACAGGATACTCTATGTACTGCATGCAATGTGGCACGAAACTGCGTGAAGGAGCGAAATTCTGTCACGCCTGCGGAAAACCCGTACCGGGGGAGAAGCGGACTCCGCTTGCGGCCGGAGCCAGGCAGATTCTGGCGGCTCTCAAGGACTGCGACATCAACGCGTCGGCGACTCCCGGCGAGGTCAGCTGCAAGAGCGACGCTGCGCAGAGCGCGTTCATGAAGATGCTGAAGAAAGGAATACTCTGTCTGGCATTGCTGCTGTCAGTCGGAAATATGAGTGCACAAGGCCAGGATGTTATCAGGAAGGAGCTTCCAGGTAAAGTTGAGGAGTCAAAACCAGCTCCGGCTTGGGAGATGAAGAAGCCTTTTTCCGAGTCTTTCACCAAGACACTGGGCTCGGGCAGCGCTTCGATGAAGATCAATATTTCCGGTGGTACTATCAGCGGTGAAAATTTTGACGCCTTCTCGAATGCCGGAACCAACAGCTATTCTTTAAAATATGCCGCAATTGTCAAAGCGGGTGATACGATAGAGGTCAGCGCCGAAGCTCTTGGCAGCATTGGAAAGGCAGCTGGGATGAATGCACTGTATATTTCTCTAAGTTCGTCAAGCTTATTCACCCAGAAAAAATATGTAAGGCAGAGGGAAGTTACAGAAAACAGCTCAGCCAATCCTAAACCGGTCAAGGTCAAATATGTAGTGAAGCCCGAGGATACGCAAGTCCTTATTTCCGTGACTTATTCGTCCTCTTCCAATTTCTATTATTCAATTGATTTTGATTGCAAATTGGAAGGCACTGAGATTGCTGCCGATACGGATGTGATTATCGATACGCAGGCCTCGGACGAGGCTGATATCGTATACAATACGGAAGGGATCGATGGCATCGTGTCCATAGATGAGAACGACGGAGAGAAGTCCTCTGACTGGGTCGTTCCGACTGCCGTCATCGGTGGAACCGTCATCGGATCGATGCTGATACGTGCAGCTGCAAAGAAGAGGAAGAAGAACAAGTCCGGGGACAATGATGGAGAGGGCGACAATGACGACGAGGACGATGAAGAGAAAGCCTCTTACGAGATGCGCATCCGCAAGGATTTCGGTGACACACTGACTCCGGGAGGCGCTGCTCAGAATGTGTTCGCACGTATCGTCCGCATACCGAAAGGTGGGACGCCGGCGACTGACCCCGGCCTGACCTCCAAAATCTCCATAACGGGTGACGGCTACCTGAATGTCAGCGGCCAGAGGCTGGCGGGAGAGTATATGTCGGCTTCCGTAGAGGCTCCGCAGAGCGGCGACATCCCTTCCGATGCTGTGGTGAACTTCAGACTGGCCGGAGCCGGAGGCTCGTTCACCAACAGGATGCATTTCAAGATTGCGATGAGCGAAATCATATTCTTCCAGGAGAATCTCACGCTTCCGGCATGTTCGGACGAGGTCTGGAGGCTGCCGTTCGGGGTCAATGGAGCATCGAAGGATGCTGTTGTAGAAGCCTGCAGCTCAGCCCTTGACAAGTACAATGTGAAGGTGGAACCGGGCGAAAAGGACGGCTTGTATTACGCTGTGATAAGCGAAAAGGCAAAGGATAAGAAGGACCCGGGCACCTGGGAGCAGCTCAGTCTGGGCATCAAGGTCTCATCCGGTGCATCTGAACTATCGGATTCGTTACCGCTCTACCGCTTCCATCTTGGTCTCAAACTCGGCATGGGCTACACTCTCCCTTGCTATCTGAAAACTGACGCGACGGGAAAGACTCAGGTGGCCGTGACCATGGCTGATCTTGTCTATTACGACTGGGATCCAAAGACCAATGACATTGTCACGGTTTTCCCTGTTCCCGTTCCGGAGACTTTCAAAGTCTCGGCCACGGGCGAAAAAGAGCAGGGCTGTCTCGAAAAACTGGGCATCGACTACCGTGCTACCGCGACCACGACAGAAAACGGCCGCCGTATTGAAATTGCTCCTACCAAAGGCGTCCTTGACCCGCCGACGCGCTTCAAAGCGACAATTACCATAACCGCAGACTGCGGACAAGGACGTGTTGAAACCGTCAGCAAGGAGGTTCTCATCGCTTCGCAGCCTGTACGGCAGAATGTCACTTCAGCTATGTATGATGAGGACAAGCGCATTGGCGACGGTCTTATCAACATCCAGTCAAGCATTTGGAACAACGGCGAATACAGCCGTCTCTTCCCGCTCTACAAACTCATCGACGTGATGCTGGACGGCTATGACGGCGCTTATGGCTACGACAAGCACCAGGTGGAAACTGTGAAAGATGTTTATACGCGGTTCCTTAGCGGTGAACTTGCCGGAGCCAATGCCTCAGCGGAGCGCGTCACGCTGGCGGACGAGATGAGAATGTTCGTTGACAGTTTCCTTCAGACGAGTGAGGAAGTGGAGAATTCCATGGGATTCTTCACGCGCATGGCAGTAGGCGTTGCGACTCTGGGAGTGTCTGAAGCTGTCTTCACCTCCCTGCAGGTCACCAGGGACATGAAAGCGACCGTTGAGAAGGGTGGTGGTGTCTATGACGTGTTCGTGGTCGGTGTGAAGGCGGCCGCCTGGGAGGCTGTTACCGATTTTGATGTGTGGAAGGGCGTCGGCAAGAGACTTGCGCCGAAACAGTTCGAGGCAGCGGCCAAGAGTTTGGAGAACATGACGAAACAGGCAAAGGAAGCCTCATCCGACTATTTCTCCGAAACCATAGGAAAGAAGACCAAGGGCATTCTCGAGAAGTCGAAAGGCGTGAAGACCAAGGCCGCAAGCCAGGCTGACGAGGCCATCGATGCTTTCAAGAAGCATCCGGAGATGAGCGACCTTGACAAGAAGCTCGACCAGGTCTATAAGAACGGCCAGGCACATGGTAAAGCCAAGGTTGATGACCTGCAGGCCGCCCAGTGGCTTATGGAGAACAATCCTACTCCGGAGAACGTGAAGCTATACAAGAAGAAGGTTCTCGAGGTTCAGAGGGACAAGTTCGCCATGCATGAAATGAACAAGCTTGCTGATGGCAACTCCGTCAGAGCGTCCTTCAACAAGGAGCTTGACAATGTCTATAAGGACGTAGACGATGAGGTGCGCAAGATCCTTAAGGAGCAGGGGTACGAGCTGAATGAGAAGCCGTTTGCTGCAACAAGTTCAAACAAGGCTGATCTTGTCGAAGGTAAGAAAGTCACTTTCGACCGTGACGTGACATACAAGACTGTTGACGGCAACGACGTACCTCAGGAGGTTGCACAGGAGGCTTACGAAAAGGCTTTCTACAAGCGTACGACTGGCATCGATGCCCCAAGTGACAAGGTGGCTCAGGAGTGGGCTCAGATGCATGACCAGTCTGTTGTTCAGAAGGGTTCCAAGGTCAGCTATGAGGAGGACTTGAACCCTGTAATCAAGGACTGGGATCAGAAGCTCTCCAACGCCGAGCACACCGGAGAGGTAATGACTTACAAGAGTACGGAATGGTTCGAGCAGACAAGCCGGATGATCAAGAAAGCGAACACTCTGGAAGACCGTGGTCTGCGTCTGGACATGCTGGAGCAGGCACTCTCAAAGAGACAGGAGGCTACCCGACAGATGGTCAAGCAGTTCAGGTATGTGCACGAGCGTGACCTGGCTGCCCAGACGAAGGGGTTTGCCAGCAAAATATCCGAAAAGATGCGCTATGGAATGGAGGTCAGTTCGAGGCTCTTCTCCACAGGAGCGGACCAGCTCACTTTGGGAGAGGTGGAGGCTATTCTGGTCAAGAAGAATCTCACCCTGGAACTTCTGTCTCTCTGGCTAGGGAATACACTGACGAAAATAGGTTAAATAATTAAATTTCAAAGATATGTTTTGTGCAAACTGCGGGAACCAGCTTCCCGATGAGGCGAAGTTCTGCGATGCATGCGGGACAGCTGTAGCGGCGACGGAGCCTGTCCATGAGCCTTCTCAGGTGGAGGATCCGGTGATCGAAGAAGAATCCAAGGGCCGCAAGATCACGGAGAACATTGTCCTCGGTACCGACGGCAAGTACCATTGGTATTATGAGTTCAAGCTCATGAAGAACCCGACCATATTGAAGGTGCTCTGGAAGATATTCTTCTGGATTTTCGTCGTTATGTGGGCTTTCCTCAGCATCGTGAATGCCATCGACGGTCATTTCAACATGAAAGACTTTCTGGATTTCTCCAAGATATTCCTCCTGATCCTTGTCGGGGTCGAAGCACTGGTACTTGTAGCATATCTTCTTTATGCGGCCATGCAGGGCTTCAAATACTGCGTGATCTTCGAAATGGATGGTGAAGGCGTGACACATACACAGATGCCGAAGCAGTTCAAAAAGTCCCAGGCCATGTCCCTGATAACGATGCTTATGGGCGTGGCTTCCGGAAAGCCCGGGGTGGTCGGTACGGGTATGCTTGCCGCTTCGAAGCAGTCAATGGTCTCAAGCTGGACTGCGGTCAGAAGCATTGAGATTGACGCCAAGCATAACGTGATCAAGGTCAACGAGCGCCTGAACAAGAATCAGGTGTATGCGGAAGATGCTGATTTCGAGTTTGTCGAAAATTTCATCAGGATGCATGTCACAAAGAAATGCAAGGTGAAATGAGAAGAATGGCATTATTTTGCGCAGCATTGGTTGCGCTGGTGTCCTGCGCTCCGGCAGCGCGTCTGACGATGACCAAGGCTGAGGCAGCGCTTATCAATGAATCTTCCGATGTGATGAGGATCCTGACTGTTGATGACGATGCTGACCTGGCCGTATTGCGCCACAGCTCGACCAATTTCAATGTGGTGGACCTGAACACGGCTGAGTATGCGGCTCTCGCGCGGAAACTGGTGAAGACGCTGGAGAGCACGGACGGTGGCGTGGGCCTCGCAGCGCCCCAGGTCGGCATAAACCGCCGTGTGGTCGCTGTCCAGCGTGTGGACAAGGAAGGAGAGCCCATCGAAGTCTATGCCAACATCTTCATAGAAGATATGAGAGGGGAGCCCGAGGCAGGGCCCGAAGGCTGTCTCTCCGTTCCCGACCGGAGGAGTGACGTGATGCGCTATCAGGAAATAACCATCAGATACACGGATGTCAACAGTGACCGCCTTGATCAGCCCCGTGAGATCCGTGAAGATGTCTCAGGCTTTGCCGCAGTCATCTTCCAGCACGAAGTCGACCATCTGGAAGGCGTACTCTTTATCGACAGGAACTGACTTCGGCAGGCATGCGTGCGCCCTAATACCGGAGTACGCTGCTGCCGTCGATGCGGTGGATCCCGAAATTGTAACTTTCGTTGATAGCGGGTGCTACGAAACTGTATTCAGAGCCCGGAGCGAGGTCCGGAAGGGATATCTTCACAGTCTCTCCCGAGGCATTGACATAATTCACATAATAGCCTTTAAGGGTATATGACGGTATGCTGTCCTTGACACGCAGCTTGACCGCCATGTCCTTTTTCCCTTCTCCCGCAGGCTTGATGTCGATGACTTCCAGCGGGCACATCAGACCCTGAAGTACATAATACGACGGCTTTGGCTCAAGGGTCTTGCTGCAGATTCCGTGACGGCGTATGCGGTTGCGTCCGAGCCCTTCCTCCCCTATGTGGGTGCGGTAATCCTCCAGACAGAAATAAATATACCCGCAGATAAAAGGCTGGTGCTGCCATTCATTGATGTGGTAAATCATGTCATCCGTGCGGTGTACGTCGCCTCCGGTGAAGACGGGTTCGCAGAGACCGTATTCGGTGATGAACAGGGGACGCCCTGCAAGTGCCGGCCTGATCTCCCCCAGCAACACAGGGATGTCGGTGCGCGGATGTCCGAACCAGGTGTCGGTGTATTCGTTCCATGTCGGGAGGTCAAGGGCGAGAGCCGGATCCTTTTCATGATTCATGTGCAGGCTGTTGCTGACCGCATCCACGATTCTTGTGGTGTCGATAGCCCTTACGGCATTCCTCATGAGGAGGAGGTCTTCCGTGTTGCTTTCGACCTCATTGCTCATGCCCCAGGCCCATATCGAAGGGTGATTGTAGTGGGCTTCCACCATCTCCTCCACCTGCCTGAGCGCAGTTGCCCGAAGCTCCGGATTGAGAGGACCGCAGGGGCCACCCCACCATGATATCTCCTCCTGGACCAGGATGCCGAGACTGTCGGCAATGTGGAGGCGCTCCTCGTCCTGAACCCAGTGGTAACGGGTTATGGTGCATCCAAGGTCCTTCATCATCTTGAGTGTCTTCAACATGTATTCCGGGCTCTCGGCCATGCCGAAGGCAGGATTCGATCCCGGCATATTTTCAAGACCCGGCAGCCTGACCGGTTCGCCGTTAAGCACGAAACTGTCGCCATCGATTTTGAAAGTCCGGAAACCGAAGGATTCGGTCCTGATGTCGGAAAGACCGTCACCGTCGTAGATGCGCACGTCGAAAGTATAAAGATTCGGGTCGTCGAAATGCCAGAGCCTGACTTTTCCGCATGGCGCGGAATAATGGAAAATACCGTCCGTACCGGGTTTGAGGATACCGCCGCCATTGAAGATCTCCTGCCCTGTGGCATTCTCCCTGATGCTTATCTCAAAGCGGGCCTTCCGGACCTTCCGCTCATGGAGCCTGATGGCGAAGCATGCGGTGGCGGTGCTGTCGGAAAGATCGATCTGCGGTGTCACATGCGAATAGCGAATGCTCAGAGACCCGGAGGTGTGAAGTGATACGCTGCGGTAAATGCCTCCGTCATTCGCCCAGTCAAACTTGCGCTCGAAAGGCAGATTCGTGGAACTGAAACTGTTGTCGCACTCGACTTCCACCCTGTCTTTTCCGTCAAAGCGCAGCATGGGGGTGATGTCCACGCTGAAAGGGGTGTAGCCTGCATCGATATGCTCGCCGGCGGGGATGCCGTTGACGGATACGCGCGCATCATGATATACGGCGTTGAAACATATCCTCACCTGCTTTCCCTTCATTTCCGGAGTCACGGGGAGCATGCGGCTGTATAATGCCTTTCCGGCATAGTCTTCCAGTCCGTCCATTACATTGTAGGTATGGGGGACCGTTACCTTTACTGGAGCCATCATATCGGGGACGCTGAAATCCCATTCTCCGTTAAGCGAAATATTCTCCTGAGCCCTTGCGATGCAAAGGGATGTCAATGACAGGATTAAAAGCAAAGCAGTTTTTTTCATATCTCAAAAATAAGAAAAAACCCGGATATCCTCACTATTTTGAGAATTGTCCGAAGATTCCTATATTTGGTAGATTAAAGGGAAACTAAAACCAATCGATATGCGTTTCAATTTTTTGAGAACTCTCATTTTCGCTGTAGCCATCTGTGCCGGTGTGTCCTGCGGATCTTCTGACAGCACAGTGCCGGGTTCGCGCACAGATGCATTGGATGATTCCGCATGGAAGGCGTCCGAGTGGATATCAGTCGTGGATGCTCCGGTAGTGACAGGGACGATACACGACGGCAGCCGTGCCGCTGACGGTGCCAGCTGGTTCCTTTCGACCCTGAAGAACGACAAGAAGGTCACTTCTGCCAAGTGGATGACAACAGGCCTCGGAGTATATGAACTCTATGTCAATGGCAAGCCTGTCGGCAGGGAAATCCTCAAGCCTGGTTTCACCCATTATGCCAAGACCAGGATTTCATTCACCTACGATATAACTGCGGCGCTTGATACCAAGGCCGGAGCGGAGAATATCCTTTCAGCGCAGGTTACTCCTGGCTGGTGGGGTGACAAGATCGTAACCCCTGGCGGACATGAGGGCATGATAGGAAAGAAATGCGCTTTCCGTGGAGTGTTGGAACTCACTTTCGCAGACGGAAGCAAAGCGCTCTACGGCACCGATACCAAAACCTGGAAGGCCGGTATCGCCGGACCGGTGAAGCATGCCGCAATTTTTGACGGCGAGGTCTATGATGCCCGCATCGCCCAGGGATTCGAGACTCCCGAACTTCTTTCTACTCCTGAGGTCAATACCGAATTCTCCGGAGAGATAGTACCTTCCATAGGCGCTGAGATATATCTGCGCAAGGATCTCGCCCTCGCACCTGTCAAGGCTTATATATGGGAAGGCGTCGAAGGCGCAAAGGATGGCGAATATGGTAAGGTTGTGATAAAGAAGGAGTTCGCCGCCGGCGAGCCTATGACCGTCAAGCCGGGGGAGACGCTCGTGGTCGATTTCGGCCAGAATGCTTCTGCAGTCCCGTCATTCGTATTCAAGGCAAAGGAGGGCACCGAACTCACGTGCAAGGTCTCCGAACTCCTCAATGACGGCAACGGCTCCGAGGACCGCGGGATGGACGGACCTGAGGGGAGTGTTCACCGCCGCAATCTCCGTATCCCGGACGACGGAATGTACCTTGTATATACCTTCGATGCTTCTGACAAGCCGGTTGCATATTATCCTCATTGCACATTCTTCGGCTACCGTCTGGTGTCAATCACCGTCACCGATGAGGTTACCATCGAGAGCATAGAGTCCCTGCCGGTCACCTCAATCGCCGAGGAACTGGAAACGGGTGTGCTGACCACCGGCAACGAACTCGTGAACAGACTTATATCCAATACCGTATGGGGTCAGCGCTCCAACTATCTCTCAGTCACCACCGACTGCCCTCAGCGCAATGAGCGTCTGGGATGGACGGCTGATACCCAGGTGTTCACCGAGGCCGGAAGTTTCTTTGCCAATACTGATCCTTTCTTCCATAAGTGGATGCGTGACATGCGTGACACTCAGGGCCGTCTCGGAGGCTTCCCGGGAGTAGCTCCTGCGGCTCAGTATGGCTCCGAGGAAAACTCCATGATGCGCGTCGGCTGGTCCGATGCCGGAATCATCGTCCCATGGACTGTCTGGAAGCAGTTCGGAGATAAATCCATCATCGATGAATGCTGGGAAGCAATGGAGAAATTTATAGGACGCATGGCTGAGACCAAGTATGACCAGAAGGCCAACGTCAATGAGAACGGAAATTACCAGTGGGCGGACTGGCTGAGCTACGAGCCGCTCGAGAGCTGCAGCGGACGCGCTTTCGGAAACAATGGACCGCTCCCTGAGACTATAGGCTACTGGAACTATCTCTGCGCCTCTTACTGGGCCATCGATGCAGGCATGATGCGCGATATGGCAGCGGCCACGGGACGCGATGCTGCAAAGTACGAGGCCATGGAGGCCGAGGCAAAGGCCTATATCAAGGAGTCCTTCCTTACTCCTGACGGCAGATTCAAGACCGCTGTTCTCAACACCATGCAGACGCCTGCGCTCTTCGCTCTCAGGAACGGTATCGTGGAAGGCAAGGCGAAAGAGGATATGATCGCACGGCTCCGTGAGAATTTCGCAGAGCATGGCAACTGTCTCCAGACAGGTTTCCTCGGGACTTCCATACTGATGAAGACACTGACCGACAACGGTATGGTGGACATCGCATACGAACTCCTGTTCCAGCGCAAGAATCCTAGCTGGCTCTATTCCGTGGACAACGGCGCGACGACTATATGGGAACGCTGGAACAGCTACACTATTGAGGACGGCATGGGCCCTGCAGGCATGAACAGTTTCAACCATTATGCCTATGGCGCCGTATGCGCATGGATTTGGGAAACGGCCGCCGGCATTGCCGCCGATACAGCGACACCTGGATTCAAGCATATCATAATGAGCCCTGTCCCTGACAAGCGTCTCGGTCATCTCGACGCAGAGTTCAAGTCAGCGGCCGGTACAATCAAGAGTTCCTGGAGGTATGAAGGTGACAAGTGGATATGGGATTTCACCATTCCTGAAGGTGCTACCGCATCCGTCACCCTCCCTGGAGGGGCTGAGGCCAAGACTTATGAGGCGGGATCATATACCATTGAGAAATAACATTTTAACAATATGAAAAGAATTCTTGCATTAACTGCATTTGCACTTCTTTCGTGCCTTGCCCTTGACGCGAAAGTCACTCTCCCTTCCGTCCTGGGAGACAACATGGTGCTTCAGCAGCAGACTTCTGCTGCCCTTTGGGGCGAGGCCCGTCCGGGCAAGCCCGTAACGATAACCACATCATGGTCAAAGGACAAGACCGTGGTGGTGTCTGACAAGGAAACCGGCAAATGGATCGCCCATGTGGATACTCCAGAGGCCGGGGGGCCTTATACAATCACCATTTCCGACGGCGAAGCAGTCACTCTCAAGAACGTGCTTATAGGCGAGGTGTGGTTCTGCTCGGGACAGTCCAATATGGAGATGCCTATGAAGGGCTATGGCTCACAGCCTTCCAAGGGTGCTGTTGACTATATCCTTGGCGCTAAGGCTTCAACTCCTATCCGTATCTGTAATGTCAAGAGAGTTAGTTCGAAGACTCCTATGAATGATGTGGAGTGCGGCTGGACGGAGAATACACCTGATGCAGTGGCATCCACCAGCGCGACGGCGTATTATTTCGCACAGAGACTTCAGTCAGTGATAGATGTCCCTGTGGGTATCATCGTGTCATGCTGGGGCGGCAGCAGCATTGAGACGTGGATTCCGAAGGAAGTCATCGAGAAGGAATTCCCTGAGTTTGACCTCGGATACCTTTCTTCAGACGAAGCCCGTGAAAATGACAACCAGTCTCCATGCCTTCTTTACAACGGACAGGTCGCTCCGCTCGTACCATATACCTTCAAGGGAATGATCTGGTATCAGGGTGAGACCAACCGCGGCCGTCCTGAGCAGTACACACGTCTTCAGGAGGCATATGCGAGGACCATGCGCAAATTGTTCGAAGTGCCGGCGGCACCGTTCTACTTCGTGCAGATTGCACCATATCCATACGGGGATCCTGACAATTTCTGCTCCGGCTATTTCAATGAGGCCCAGCAGAAGTCACTGGACATCATACCGTACAGCGGAATGGCTGCCACCTGTGACATAGGCGAGTACGGTACGATCCATCCATGCAGGAAGGAGGAAGTAGGCCACAGGCTTGCATATCTCGCCCTCCAGAATGATTACGGCTGCACAGCCATCAAGGCTGTCGCTCCGACATACAAGTCAGTGGAGTTCAAGGACGGTAAGGCTGTCGTTACATTCAAGGTCGATTCTGAAGGCCTGAGCCCGATGGGCGCTGATATAAAAGGCTTCGAGATCGCTGGCAGCGACAAGGTTTTCCATCCTGCAACCGCATCCCGGGCCTCCGGCAACAGCGTGTCGGTATCATCCCCTGATGTACCAGAGCCTGTGGCTGTGCGCTACTGCTTCCGTAACTGGTGCGAAGGCGGTCTATACAACAACTACGGCATACCTGCCGCTCCGTTCCGTACGGATGACTGGAATCTGTAAACTTTAAAGAATCAAATAGATATGTCAATCAAGAATCTTCTTGGCAGCGCCCTGGTAGTACTGGCCTGCCTCTGTTCATGTGCCGGTGGCACAAAGTGCAATGACAAATGCTGTGGCTGTGAATGTCACCAGTTTACAAAGAAACTTCCTGTGGGCGTACAGCTCTACAGTGTGAGGACCGATCTTGAAAAGGATTTCTACGGCACGCTCAAGGCCATCAAGGAAATGGGCTATGCCGGAGTGGAATTTTATGGCGAATATTATGGCAACACCCCTCTCCAGGTGAAGAAATGGTGTACGGAACTCGGTCTTATTCCGTTCTCCAATCACGTGCCGTTCCAGGAGATGATAGACGATGTGGACAAGGTCATTGCCGACAACACTGTCCTCGGCGTGCAGTATCTCGTTTTCCCTTATATGGATGAGGCCAGCCGCCCGGGAGTTGATCCTGAGCAGTTCAAGAAGACTGTCGCCAAGATAGGCGAGATAGGTGAGAAGGTGCATGAGGCCGGTTTCCAGCTTCTCTATCATAACCATGATTTCGAGTTCGTGACCCTCGCCGACGGGACTGTCGGATATGACTATCTTTTCAGTGCCAACAACCGTGTCAAGCTTCAGAACGAACTTGATGTCTGCTGGGCTGACTATGCCGGATTCAATCCTGCGGAAGTACTTGCAAAATATGCTGGCAATATCCCTGTGGTTCACTGCAAGGACTATTACCTGGAGGGTAAGCTCAAGTCCGCTCCGTATGCCCTTATCGGTATCACCACGGACAATTCGATGAAGGATGACGGTGGCTGGTTCGAATATCGTCCGCTCGGAATGGGACAGGTCGATATCCCTGCAGTCATTAAGGCGGCCATCGATGGAAATGCCCAGTGGCTTTGTGTGGAGCAGGATGAGCCTTGTGAGGGTCTCACCCGTCTCGAGGGTGTGGCGAAGAGCGTGGAGTATCTGCGCTCTCTCGATCTCATGTAGGAAATGTTCGGGCTTGAGGAAGTTGGACTGGTTGGTCTGTTCGTGGGGACATTCCTCGCGGCAACCGTTTTCCCGTTCAGTTCCGATGCCCTTTATATAGCAGCGCTGGCCGCCGGTACAAGTCCGGTGGCCACGCTTGTTGTTGGTACGGCCGGCAACTGGCTGGGCGGTATTACCACCTATTACATAGGCAGGATAGGGAAGTGGGAATGGATTGAAAAGTGGTTCAAGGTCAAGCCGGAGACTCTGGACAAGCAGAAACGCTATATTGACAAATACGGCGTATGGATGGCTCTGCTCAGCTGGGTCCCGGTCATAGGGGATGTCATTTCACTCGCTCTCGGTTTCTATAAAGCTCCGGCAGTCTGGACCATCTTCCTGCTTGGAGTTGGCAAATTCGCACGTTTCGCAATCTGGACGCTGCTTATCATCTGAATCAGGCCTTTCCGCCAAGGTTCTTCACAAAGGTGGACGGTGATATCTGGAATTGTTTCTGGAAGCTGGTGGTGAAATATGACGGAGAAGAGAATCCGGTAAGATAGGCCACTTCGTTAATCCTGTGCTTGTTGGTGGCAAGGAGTTCCGCAGCCTTTTTCAGACGGCATATCTTGATGTACTCATTGATGTTGAGCCCCGTGTTTGCCTTGACCTTGCGGTAAAGGGTGGACTTGCTGGTGTGCATCATCGTCGTGAGCGATTCTATGTTCAGCTCCTGGTCGGCGAGGTTTTCCATCACAATATTGTGCAGCTCGTCCATGAAGTCCTGATCTATCTTGTTGATCACTGTGCTGTTGAAGTGCGTAAGTGGGGAGTTGGCGAACTGGTTGTTGGCGATCTCCCTGTTCTTGAACAGATTCGCAATATTGGCCTTTAGCAGTTCGATTGAGAACGGCTTCTCGATATAGCCGTCAGCCCCGACTTCCAAGGTCTCTATCCTTGTCTCGACACCGACTGCGGCGGACACGAGGATTACAGGGATGTGGCTGAATTCAAGATTCTTCTTGATATTGTTGCACAATTGGCATCCGTCCATTACAGGCATCATTATGTCGCTGACCACAAGGTCCACCTTCTGGCTTTCGAGTACTTCCAGCGCGGCCTTTCCGTTGCTTGCGGACAGGACACCGTAATCCTTGCCGAGTTCCTTGCAGATATAGTTGTTCATGTCTTCAGAGTCTTCCACTACCAGGATCTGATGCCTTGCCAGCTCCTGTGACGGTGATGGCTCATGTGGCACAACGGAAGCATCCTCCGCTTCTTCCTGCGCAGTCCTCAGCGGCAGTTCGACGACGAATGAGTTCCAGGCATTGCCGGATGTGTCAAGATACAGCCGTCCGCCAAGCGCCTGGGCAAGGCTCGCCGCGTAAGGCAGGCCCAGACCGGTGCCGTTGTACCCTGCAATGTGGGAATTGACTGTCTTGAGCTGGTAGAACGGTTTGAAGATGTTCTCCGCATCGTTTTGTGTCAGTATGTCGCCATTGCTGTTCACCTTTATAATGACCTTTCCTGTGTCCGGGGCGGCGTTCAGGATCAGCTGGGCGGCATCCTTGCTGTATTTGACTGCGTTGGAAAGGAGATTGCACAGTATCTTTTCGATGAAATCCGGATCTGTGACAATGTTCATCGTCTTTTCCGGAATCCGGATTTCGTATCTGACATTCCTTTCCTTCATGGCTGTTTTGAAGTAATCGCTTACTTTTTTGGTCAGAAGGCAGATATCAGTCTCTGAAAGACGGACTTTGACATTGCCCTTTTCAATCTTCTTTATATCAAGAAGCTGGTTGGTGAGATTGAGCAGCCTGTCAGTGTTTGCCTTTATTGTAAGCAGGTCTTCCTTGGAAGCCTCGGTATATTCCTGCTCCGCGATGATTTTTTCTATCGGCATCTTGATAAGTGTCAGCGGAGTACGGACTTCGTGAGTTATGTCAGTGAAGAAATTGATTTTCGATTCGTATATCTCCTTCTGCTTGGCTGACTCGAGCATGGCGAGCTTGAGGGCGTCCTTGTTCTTTCTCTTTTTGTGTACCTGATACATGATACCAAGTGAAAGTAAAGAAAATAGCAGGAAATACAGGATAAAGCCGGCGGTTGATGCGTAGAATGGTGCCGGAATGCGGATATGCAGTTCTTTCGAGGCTTCGGGCGAACTGCTGCCGATAAGCCGCACGTTGAATGTGTACCTTCCCGGTCTGAGTGCGGAGAAAGATACGGAATTCTCGGAAGTGACGTATCCGGCTTTAGGCCCCTTGCTGCTGTTCAGACTATATTCGTAGCACAGTTTGCTGAGGCCTGAATAGCAAGGAGCGGCGAAACGGATCGTAATGATGCCGGCTTTTTTCCTGGTTAGTGTGATATTATCGGAAAACATTGCTGATTTCCCTTCACTTGTTATTCTTTTTACATCCTGTCCGTCGTTGTAATATATGTCGGTAATGTAAAGCGGAGCCCTCTCGGAATAGTCGATGATCGCGGACGGGTCGAATTCCACCAGTCCGCTGTACGTTCCCATGCGGATGACCCCCTCCGGGCTCTGGTAGCAGGCTCCATAGCAGAAACTGTTGCTGCCTATGCCGTTGTTGTCAATGTATGCCTTCTCAATAAGTCCTGACAGAGGATTGTACCGCACAAGACCGAGGCTGGTGCTTATCCATATTTTCCCGCTCCTGTCCTGTGCGAGTGCGCAACCGATGTCGGACAGCAGACCGTTCTCTTTATTGAGATATGTGAAATCGGTCACGGAATCATTTGCCGTGATTGCGATTCCGGCACCTTCTGTAGCGACGTACAGATTCTGCGACGAGTCTTCAAATATGGAAGTGACGAATTCGGACTTCAGCCCTTTCTCATTTTCGTCGCTGCCGGGGATATGGTGGAATGATTGACTGTTCTCCTTCCTGTACCATAGACCCTTGCCGTATGTCCCGACCCATAATGTATGGAAACTGTCTTCGAAAAGTGCCCTGACATACAGACCGTCAGTTTCCTTTATTCTTTTGAATCTGCCGGATTCTTCATCGTATATCGCCATGCCCCAGTAGCCGCCGGCGTATATGGAGCCGTCAGAAGTCCGGTACAAGGCCGTGCAGTTCCCTTCCGGTACATCTATCCTGGACTTGAGAAGGCCGCTTCCGGTATTGAATACACATATGCCCTGCCTGTATGTGCCCATCCACATCGTCGGTCCGACCTGCAGGGAGCAGTGAAAACTCATTGCCGGCAGATTGTTCAGGACAGACAGGTCCTGACTGGTATTGCTGTCTGTCATCTGCTTGATAAGTCCGCTGTCTTCAGTCCCTACCCAGATATTTCCGGATTCGTCACAGTTTATGGTCTGCACGACATTGCCGAAAAAGGTGTTGGATTCCGTGTGGGTGAAAAGTTGGATGATGCGGTTTTCTGCAGTCGGACATATGTTCATTCCGCCGTGGGATGTTCCGATCCAGGTGTTTCCTTCCTTGTCCGGGAAAATGCAACTGATGTTTTTGTCACTTAACGAGTTGGCCTCCATACCGTCGATGGTTTTCGTCAATCCATCGGTGGCGTTGCAGATAAATAGTCCCTGGCGGCTTCCGAGCCAGTATTCCCCTGCCTCCTTTACATAGAGGCATTTGATCTTGGCCCGATCCGGGGTCCGGGCTATCGTCATAGAGGAGCCTGTGGACGGGTCGATCTTCAGCACTCTGTAGTCATTACTGGATGCCAGCAACCTTCCGTCGCCGAGTGGAACGATATTCGTCACGCATACTCCGTTCTTCTTTTCTTCCTCGGAGAATATGCTGAGTTCTTCAAAACGGTCTTCCTGCTTTAAGAAGTGGAGCAGATTGCCGTTCAGTGAGGTGAACCATACCTCTCCGTCCGGATTGACAGCCCCCGTCTGTATGTTGCTGGCAAGACTGGCGGGATATCTGGATATCTCTTCCGTACCCTTGTTGTAACGGATTATGACTGCCGTGGAGGCGAACCATACATTTCCGTCAAGGTCCGCCCTTATGCAGAAGATGGGTGTGTCGCTGCCGAACAATTCCCCGCTCCTGTCAGTCTCCGGGTCATACCATCCATTCGAATGTGAGGTGGAAAACCATATCAGTCCGTCCCGGTCTTCGCATATTGCATTCGCCCTTCCGGACATGAGACCGGTTTTATCATGGTCGAAGATTTCGACATATGACCCGTTGTAGCGGCAGATGCCGTCCTTGGTGCATATCCATATGAATCCCCGGCTGTCCTGGAGCCCGTTCTGAATAGTGTTGCTCGTCAGCCCTTTTTCTATATTGATGTTCTTGAAAGTGTATGATTGGGACAGTTTCTGCCCTGAACAGACAGAAAAACCGAGCAGAATCACCGAGATAATTGAGAGTATCTTTTTCATCATTTAAAGATAATCTAATTTTTGATGCGTATATTTCAAAAATTGATTCAAACGGTTTTAATTTTGATTCAAAAACCATGATTTTTGTATAATAAAGTCCTTTGACCGCTTTTCAAAAGAATTTGGTCTTTTTTGTATATCCATTCACATTGGCTGTTCCTAAATTTGCAACGGTTGATATAGTTTGGTTAATCGAAAAGGTCCGGGACTCTTCTAAAAGTCCGTCGGGGCCTTTTCATCTTTTGTGATTATTTCATAATTTTGTTTCATGCAATATAATGAAATAGGTCGTACCGGGATGAAGGTATCATCGCTTTCATTCGGCGCCTCCTCTTTAGGAGGCGTATTCCATGAGGTCAATGAGAAGAATGCAATCGAAGCCGTGTATGCGGCCGTCGATGGAGGTATCAATTTCATTGATGTCTCTCCATATTATGGTCACTACAAGGCAGAGACCGTGCTTGGAAAGGCTCTGCGCGGCATCTCCCGCGAAAAGTATCTTCTGTCCACGAAGGTGGGACGGTACGGCAAGGATGGCGTCAATACATGGGACTATTCGGCCGGCCGTGCCCTGGAGAGCGTGTATGAAAGCATGGACCGCCTCGGCATAGACCATATCGATCTGATCAATGTCCATGATATAGAGTTCGCCGATCTGGAACAGGTCGTATCGGAGACGCTGCCTGCACTTGTCTCCTTGAGGGAGAAGGGCATTGTCGGACATGTGGGGATCACCGATCTTCAGCCGGAGAATATCAAGTGGGTGATAGAGCACTCCGCTCCCGGTACCGTGGAGTCCGTCCTGTGCTTCTGCCACTATTGCCTGAATGATGACCTCCTGACGCAGTATTTCGATTTCTTCGAAGAGAGGGGGATAGGTGTGATCAACGCATCGCCTCTTTCTATGGGACTGCTCTCTACACGAGGGGTCCCCGATTGGCATCCTGCCGCAAAGAGTCTGGTCGAGGCATGCGCCCGGGCGGCATCTTACTGCGGTTCGGTCGGATATCCGATAGAGAAACTTGCCGTGCAGTATGCGGTCAGCAACCCCCGTATTGCGACGACTCTGTTCAGTTCGGCCAATCCTGCCAATGTCAAGAAAAACCTTGAATATGTCGAGGCACCTTTGGACTGGGACCTTGTTGGGAAGGTCCGGGAAATAATAGGGGACCAGAAGTGCGTGAGATGGAAAAATTCATGAAGATATGAAAGCATTATGCATTCCCGGAAAGGGGGTCCTGAGCATGATCGATATTCCTGATGCTGTTCCTGGCCCGGAAGACGTGCTGCTCAAACCTCTTTTCGTAGGTTTCTGCGGGTCCGATCTGAATACGTTCAGAGGCGGTAACGCTATGGCGAAGGAGAATGTCATTCCCGGACATGAGATAGGTGCTGAAATAGTATCCGTCGGGTCCGCTGTGCCACCGGTATTCAAGCCGGGCATGACGGTAACCGTCAATCCATATACCAGTTGCGGCGTGTGTCCGTCCTGCCGCAATTCGCGACCGAATGCATGTGCGGACAACGAGACTCTCGGCGTACAGAGGGACGGAGCCATGAGGGATTACATTGCCGTCCCGTGGCAGAAAATCATTCCCGCAGAGGGCCTGGGCCCGATGGAATGCGCCCTCGTGGAGCCGATGAGTGTCGGGTTCCATGCCGTCTCCCGCGCCGGCGTCACGGACTCGGACACCGTGATGGTGATAGGCTGCGGCATGGTCGGGCTCGGAGCGGTGGTGCGCGCGTCGTTGAGGGGTGCATGTGTGATTGCCGCTGATATCGATGACGGGAAACTTTCGCTTGCCAGGGAAATGGGGGCGTCATTTGCGCTCAATACCATGAGTCCGTCTTTCCATGAGGAACTTTCCGCCCTGACCGGCGGTGACGGTCCTTCCGTGGTGATAGAGGCCGTCGGCTCCCCTGTGACATACCGGATGGCTGTCGATGAGGTGTCATTCACCGGAAGGGTGATATGCATAGGATATTCGAAGTCCGAGGTCTCTTTCCAGACCGGTCTTTTCGTGAAGAAGGAGCTGGATATCCGCGGCTCCAGGAATGCCCTGCCGTCGGATTTCGAGGCGGTGATAAGATATATGAAGCGCGGGGTGTGCCCTGTGGACAGGCTTGTGTCGGCTGTCGTCAAGCCGTCCGGGGCTCGCGCTGCTCTGGAACGCTGGTCGGCTGATCCGGGCAAGGTGTTCAGGATACTGGTGGATTTCAGGTGATATGATAATAGTTGACGCGCATACCCACCTGTGGCTGAAGCAGGATGCAATTGTGGACGGGAGCCATATCTATTCGCTTCCCGGAGGCCGTGCCATGTTTTTCGGGGAGGAAAGGCAGATGCTGCCTCCGTTCATGACGGACGGGTGCAACAGCGCAGAGGTCCTGCTGTCAAATATGGACTATGCCCGGGTCAGCGCCGCAGTGGTGGTGCAGGAGGTGATAGACGGCAACCAGAACGGATATCTTTCTGCCGTCTCAAGAAAATATCCGGACAGGCTGCTTTGCTGCGGCATGCCGGATTTCTCGCGGCCGCTGTGCAGTCAGGCGGAGGAATTGTCGGCGGCCGGATTCAGGTCGGCGGCCCTTCCGGCGCACAGGCTTGACGCGGCATTGGACGGTCCCGATGCCATGGCTTTCTTCAAAGGCCTGGAGGATGAGGGGATGATCTTGTCGATATGCCTTGCTGATGACAGGAGGCAGATAGGTCAAATGGAGCATGTCATAGCCGCTTGCCCTGCCCTCAAAGTGGCTGTCGGGCATTTCGGTATGGTCACGGGGCGCTATTGGAAGGATCAGGTCATGCTCGCGCAGGCCCCGTCTGTCTATATTGAGTCCGGAGGTATCACCTGGCTGTATAATTCCGAGTTCTATCCTTTCCCTTCTGCCGTCGGTGCTGTCATGGAGGCCGCCGGCATGGTGGGCATAGACAAACTCATGTGGGGTTCGGATTATCCGCGCACTATCTGTGCCATTACATATAAGATGTCCTATGATTTCTTCCTGAAGTCCTCTGAGATGCCGGAAGATTGGAAAGTCCGTTTCCTCGGTGGGAACGCGGCATCGTTCTATGGTCTGGACAATCTGGTCGAACTGCCGTACATAAAGAACATGTCGGAGTAAAAATTTTGACGTATCCTCTTTGTTCTTTTGAAAAAATACCTAACTTTGCGACCTCAAAAGAAAAAGGGGGTGATTTAAAGCATGATTATCGTACCAGTAAAAGAAGGCGAGAATATTGAGCGCGCTCTTAAAAAGTTCAAGCGTAAGTTCGAGAAGACCGGTGCAGTCCGTGAGCTCCGCGCACGCAAGAATTTCCAGAAGCCTTGCGAGATCCGCCGCGTTGCGAAGCAGAAGGCTATCTATGTACAGCATCTGCGTCTCCAGGACGAGCAGTAATCACCTTTCGTGATATTTAATGATGAGGTTGGTTTTCCAGCCTCATTTTTGTTTTGTCAGCGGATTGTGTCGTACGAAGATGCATTTCCCCGGAAGGGGCATCGCCTGCATCTTCGTCCGACACAATCGCCTGCCCTGCAGAAAGAGTGCTTTCCGGGGAAATGCATGAGATCTTATTCGGATTTGATTTCGAAGAAGTATTTGCGTACCCAGTATTCGAAGAGAGGGTCGAGGATCACCGGGTTGTCGTTCTCGTCGAAGGTTACCATTTCCTTCTTGCAAAGGGCGTCCTTGAGCCGGCGTACGTTGGCCGAGGAGTTGAGGTTGTATCTGTGGATCACCTCGGCGCTGCTGAATTTGGTGTGGCCGTCGAGAATGGCCCTGAGCAGACAGACCTGGAAAGTTGTCAGGTCGTTCATCATCGCCACGAAGCGGGGCTGGTGTATTGCGATCATCGTGTCGAGGGCATCCACCAGGACAGGCTCCATTATGTATCCCTTGGCAAGGGCATCGCATATTGCGGAGAAGTGGCTGATATACCAGATGTTGTTCTTGAAAAGTTTGCACACGCCCATCAGAAGGTCGCGGTCGAATACCTTGCCGCTTGCGAGGAAGCCTTTGACAACATGGTCCGTGATCTCCTTTGAATCGATCGGGGGCAGGACGAGATGCTCTGCCTGGCGGTAGAAATAACGGTGCCTCTCGAAGATGTCCTTCATTGCATTGACCTGCGATCCTACAAAGATGAAAGACGCCTTGTTCTCGCGCCATGTCGAGTGTTCCTTGAACACCTCCTCCAATATCATGCACAGCTTGTCTCCATCCTCGGTGAGCATGACATTCTGGAATTCCTCCAGGACGATGTACATCCTTGTGTCCCTGTCCTTGGCAATCCTGTACGGAAGGGTGAAAATGGCGCGGATGTCGTTGTCGTCAATGTCCCAGTTGAGGGACAGGACTGTCCCTTGGTTCTCGAGATTCCGGGGGTCGAATATGAAATGGGTGTCAGGGAGATAGCGCTGCACGGCCTGTGAATAGTCATCGCGGGTGGTGCCCGTATTCTTCAATATGGCGCTTCCGAGCCTCATCATGAAGTCGGCCACGGTGCGTATGTTCAGGACGGAAAGTTCCACGATCGTGAATTTCTGCGTCTGGACACGCATGTTGAAGAAGGTCTGCTGTATGAGTGAGGTCTTGCCGGTTTTCGGCGGCTCGTAGATGACGACGTTCTCTCCCTGTGCCAATAGGTTGGTGAGAGCCTGGATCTGGATCTTGCGGCCGATGTTGTTCTTGCCGGTTACGTATTTGTCGTATATGAAGCTCGATTCCATTGGAACAATTTTGTTTCACTTGCAAAAATAATAATTTATTTTGCAGATAGAATATTTTTCGCTAATTTCGCAGCCCGATTATTGGATGACCGCTAAGCCATTGATAAAGAGCCGTCCCGGGTGGCGGACGCTTACGGCCGAAACTTTTAAAGTTTTTGTTTAAATGTACGCAATCGTAGAAATTGCAGGCCAGCAGTTCAAAGTAGAGGCTGGAAATGAAATCTTTGTGCAGAGGCTTGCCGATGCCAAAGGTGCTGATGTTGTGTTCGACAAGGTCCTTCTCGTTGAGGCGGAAGGCGCCGTCAAGGTCGGAACTCCGTATGTAGAGGGCGCAGTCGTGAAGGCTACAGTTCTCGATGATGAGGCCAGGGCAGACAAGGTGCTCGTTTTCAAGAAGATCCGTCGCAAGGGTTTCCAGAAGTGCAACGGTCATCGTCAGAAACTCAGCAAGATCAAGATCAACGAAATCGCTTAAAATTAGAAGATTATGGCACACAAGAAAGGTCAATCAAGTTCTAAGAACGGTCGTGAGTCACAAAGCAAACGTTTGGGTCTCAAGAAATTCGGTGGCGAAGTCGTTAAGGCAGGCAACATCATAGTCCGTCAGAGGGGTACTGTCCACAATCCTGACAAGAACGTCGGAATGGGCAAGGACCACACTCTCTATGCTCTTGTAGATGGTACAGTGAAGTTCTCACGCAAGAGACAGGATAAATCCTACGTATCGGTCATCCCTTTTGAGAACTAATCTCGAGGGATTCAAGTAGAATCAAAGGGCTTTCACTTCGAGATAGGTGCAAGCCCTTTTTTACATCAATATCATGCTTACACTCAAAACTCTTCGCGATGACCCGAAGTTCGTCATCGAGAAACTCAAGATCAAGAATTTCGATGCTCAGGCGCTTGTAGAGAAGGTGCTTGACCTCGATGCGCGCCGCAGGGCCCTCCAGACAGAGAGCGACGCCCTTCTCGCGGAGCAGAAGCAGAAGGCTGCTGAGATTGGCAACCTTATGAAGCAGGGCCTCAAGGACCAGGCTGAAGTGGCAAAGAAAGTTGTCGCCGACATCAAGGCGAAATGCACCGAACTCCTTGCCGGCATGGATGCTGCAGCAAAGGAGATGGAGGAGAATCTGGTGCTTATGCCGAACCTGCCTTGCGACCTCGTGAAGCCGGGCAAAGGTGCAGAGGACAATGAGATCGTCAAGATGGGAGGCCCGGAGGTCAATCTTCCTGCAAATGCCCTTCCTCATTGGGATCTGGCAAAGAAATACGACATCATCGATTTTGACCTCGGTGTCAAGATTACAGGCGCAGGTTTCCCTGTGTATAAGGGCAAGGGTGCAAAACTCCAGAGGGCCCTCATCAATTTCTTCCTCGACTGCAACACTGCTGCCGGATATAAGGAAGTGGAGCCTCCTGTGATGGTGAACGCCGCTTCAGGTTACGGTACCGGTCAGCTTCCGGACAAGGAAGGTCAGATGTATCACGCCAATCTGGACGATTTCTATATGGTCCCGACGGCCGAGGTGCCTGTGACCAATATTTTCCGCGATGTCATCCTCGCGCAGGACGAGATCCCGCAGCGCCTCACCGCATACACCCCGTGCTTCCGTCGTGAAGCCGGTTCCTATGGCAAGGACGTACGCGGTCTCAACCGCCTGCATCAGTTCGACAAGGTGGAGATTGTCCGCGTGGAGAAGCCTGAGGACAGTTATGCAGCCCTTGACGACATGGTGGCACATGTGGAGTCCATCGTCAACAAGCTCGGTCTCAAGTACCGCATCCTCCGTCTTTGTGGCGGTGACATGAGTTTCACTTCCGCCATTACCTATGATTTCGAACTTTGGTCCGCTGCCCAGCAGCGCTGGCTCGAGATATCATCAGTTTCAAACTTCGAGACTTATCAGTCCAACCGTCTCCACCTCCGCTATCGTGATGAGAACGGCAAGACCCAGCTCGCCCATACCCTCAACGGTTCGTCCCTTGCTCTTCCACGCGTAGTGGCAGCACTTCTTGAGGACAACCAGACAGAGGACGGAATCAACATTCCGGAGATCCTGCGTCCTTATACAGGTTTCGATAAGATTGACTGATAATCGTACCATACTCGGAATAGATCCCGGAACCAATATCTTGGGTTTCGGGATTATCCGTGTGGATACGTCCGGCAAGCCCCAGTACGTCGATATGGGAGTTCTGGATCTCAGGAAGATCGACTCTCCTTATGACAAACTGGAGGTGATAAATGAGAAAGTAGGTGCCCTGTGTGATCTGCACCATCCTGACGACATGGCGATAGAATCGCCGTTCTACGGCAGGAACGCCCAGGTCATATTCAAGCTTGGACGCGCGCAGGGTGCGGCCATGGTCGCCGGGATATCCCGGGGAGTCAGGATCTTCGAGTATGCCCCGAGAAAGGCGAAGATGGCAATATGCGGCAACGGAGCCGCGTCGAAGGAGCAGGTATGCCTTATTGTACAACGTACTCTTGGCATAAATATTGAAAATAAATATATGGATGCAACGGATGCCCTGGCTCTTGCGATGTGCCACTATTATCAACTGACCAGCCCGCTTACAAGCACGCAAGCTGCCACTTCATGGGAGAGATTCGTTGCCGCTAATCCCGATAGGATTAAATAATTGTTGTTGGAAATGAAGAAAACCAGACTATTCGGCCTTATCGTATCCGTGTTATTGTCCACCGGTACGTTCGCTCAGAACCACATCACCGCAGTGCTTGTTGACGGCTCTACCGGGGACTTCGTGCCATACGCCACGGTGTCCATCACGAAGGAAGGCCAGACCAAGCCTGCCAAATATGTGCTCAGTACAGATGAAGGCAAGGTAAGGATAGAATCCGTAAAGAACGGCGAATATACCCTGAAGGCCGAGCTTATGGGGTATAAGACTTTGGAAAAGGCTATCAAGATGGAGGGTAAATCCATCGATCTCGGTGAGGTCAAGATGGCCCTGGACACAGAGCAGATAGATGCCGCAACCGTATCGGCAGTCGGCAATCCTGTGATAATCAAGAAGGATACGATCGAGTACAACGCCAGTTCTTTCAAGACTACGGAGAATGATGTCCTGGAGGACCTGCTCAAGAAACTTCCGGGAGTGGAGATCGAGGACGACGGATCGATCACGGTGAACGGTGAGACAATCAAGAAGATCACGATTGACGGCAAGACTTTCTTCCTGGATGATCCTACCGTCGCTTCCAAGAATATTCCTGCCAAGCTCGTCAATAAACTCAAGGTTATCAAGAAGAAGTCCGAGCAGGCCGAGTTCACCGGAATAGATGACGGTGAGGAGGAGAATGTCATAGACCTCTCTGTCAAGCCGGGCATGATGAAAGGACTTGTAGGTAATGTGCAGGGCGGAGGCGGCCATGATATTCCTTCTGCCAACAACTCCAATGACGATTTCCGCTATCAGGCAAACGGATTCGTCGGGAAGTTCAAGGACAGTTCGAATCTCAGCATCATTTTCAATGCCAACAATACCAACAATCGAGGCGCGACTGACCGTTCCGGCAACATGATGGGCGGCATGATGGGCGGCGGCGGTATGATGGGCGGCGGAATGGGTGGATTCGGCCGTGGAAACGGTATCACCACATCCTACCTCATCGGTGCCAATGCTGCAGCCGACCTCTTCGATGACAAGATGGAACTCGGCGGAAACTATATGTATAACCACTCTGACCGCGATGTGGCCGAGTCGACATACAAGGAGACGTATTACAACGACCACAGCCTCATCTATAACTCTGACGGTATCAGCAACCAGATTTCGGGGGGCAACCGTTTCGGTATCAGGATGAAGCATGATTTTTCGGAGAATACGTCCATCATATTCGAGCCGCAGATTAACTTCGGTACCGGAAGCTATCTCCAGAAGTCCAGCACGGTTACGGATTATGATCCTCTGAACGACTCGCGTTACAAACTCAACGAAGCCGACATGAACAATACCGGAAACAACAAGAATCTGAGCACGAGCGGTATGTTCATATTCCGTCAGAGGCTCGGCATCCCGGGACGCACGATGACGGCGATGACCCGCTACAGTTTCTCGAACAATGTCATTGACGGGTTGAATTTCAACGATACGAAGACCTTCACGCAGACGGGTGAACTTGAATCCGACAAGATTGTGGACCAGTTCTTCAACAACCACCAGAGAAATACCTCCCTCATGGGACGCGTTACTTACACGGAGCCTATAGGAAAGGATTTCTATGTGGAGGCAAACTACGCATACACCTGGAACAAGTCGTCATCGGACAAGGAAACCTTCAATTCCTCCGACAAGAAGCAGGACTACACGATGTCCAACAGCATCATCAACGAAAGTTCGCGTCAGAATATGGGTGCCAACCTCATGTACCAGAAGTCTTCCTTCCGTGCCCAGGTGGGATTCTCCGCCCAGCCTACACATACATTCAACAGCACTACGCAGTATGATGCCGCCACTCAGGCATACAGTCCGAGGACTTACGATGATGACCGGTGGAATTTCTCGCCTACGGCCATGATGTTCGGTGACCTGAGCGAAAATGCGAACATCCGCTTCTTCTATCGCGGTAACTCCAATCAGCCGTCAACTTCCCAGTTGATGCCTGTTCCGGACAACACCAACCCTTTGAACATATCCTTCGGTAATCCTACGCTTACTCCGTATTTCAGCCACAATTTCAATGGCGAGTTCCGCATCAACAACAAGCAGACATTCACCTCTTTCAACGTTCGTCTGAACGGTTCGGTAGTCCAGAACCCTATCGTCAATGCCACGTGGGACGGTTCGAACGGAGCCCGTTATGCAATGCCGTTCAACGGACGCAATACTGCGAATATCCGTCTAAATGCCTTCTTCAATACTCCGATCGCGAAGTCCGACTTCTCCATCAGCAACAATATCGGCGGCAACTGGTCCACAAGTTCGTCATATGTGGGAAGAAACGTGGACATGTCTTCATATCCTGACCCGATGACCGACTACTATGATTTCATGGAGAGGTTCATCGCTGACCGTCCGGATCTCAACAAGGCGGCGGATTTCGATTGCAACATCACCAATACGATACGTATCAACGACCGTATCCGCTTCACATACCGCACCGATGCGATTGAAGTTACCGTGGGTGGACGTACCAATATGAACAGGACCTGGTATTCCGTCGATACTTATGAGGACCTGACGACCTGGAACAATCAGGTCAATTCGAACGTGACCTGGACCTGGGATATCACAGGGCTCACTTTCAAGGGTGACATGAACTACAACTGGTACAGGGGATATTCTACGGAGCATCCTGACGAGTGCATACTCAATGCCGAGATAAGCAAACTCATATTCAAGAAGAAGGCTACGCTGTCCCTCAAGGGATATGACATTCTTGCCCAGTCCAAGAATATTTCCGTCAGCGATGTCGAAAACTATCACTCCGAGACCCTCAACAATACTCTTGGAAGGTATGTGATTGTAGCATTCGCCTGGCGCTTCGGCTCATTCGGAAAGAATGGACAAGGTGGCGGCATGGGTCCTGGCGGTCCCGGCGGGATGAGACCTCCTATGAGATAGCAGGAAAAGCTGGGTTATCCCGGCTTTTTTGTATATTTGCAAGTTATGTTGATTGATATCATCAAGGCCCTGCTGCTTGGATTCTGTGTTGCTGTCCCTATCGGCCCCGTCCTGCTCCTCGTGATGCAGAAGACGCTGTCCCGTGGACGTTTGTTCGGAGTTGCTGCGGGGTGCGGTTCGGCGGTGATTGATACTTTATATGCATGTGTCGGATTGTTCGCCCTGTCGCTGATTGAAGATTTCATCATAGGATATGAGGATGTGCTTTTCGTCATCGGAGGTGCGCTTCTTGTGGCGATAGGCTTATGGATGGCCCTGAGACATGAGGACAGGGTCGTGGAAAGGCAGGACCGCGGGTCCACGGCTTTCGCGTATGGCATGCAGGCCGCGGGCTGCGCCCTTTCCAATCCGGGAGCATTGGTGTTCATGCTTGCTTTGATCACCTTTTTCGGAGTGTCCCTTGAAGAGGAGCATATCCCGATATGGTCGGTGATACTGTGCGTTTTTGTCGGGGAAATGGCCTACTGGTTCGGGTTGACCTACGCGCTGGTGCATTTCAAGAAGTTCAGCAGACGCACCGTCAGGAGGATCAGCCATATCGCCGGCATGTGCATCGTTGCCTTCGGGCTCGTGCTGATAGTTAAAGGAATTTGTTTATAGAATCAGAATAATATGACATCTAAGGATCTCAAAGATAACTGGATAGTCCGGAACCTGCTCCTTGCCGCGCTTTTCGTGGCAGGCATCCTCATTGTGCTTACTGTGGGGCTCAACATCATCACACATCATAACAGGGTGATCACGGTCCCGGATTTTACCAATATGACTTATCCCGAAGCCAGAAAACTGGCATCGTCTTCCGGGGTGCGTGTCAAGGTGAGCGATTCACTATATATCCATCGTCTCAGACCGGGCGCGATATATATGCAGAGCCCTGCGGCCGGCTCAAGCGTTAAGAAAGGAAGACGTATCCGTGTGACTACCAACACTATGGTGGTGAAGCAGGTTTCCATGCCGTCCCTCGTCGGTTATTCCATGAGGCAGGCGAAAGCCGAATTGACCCGCGCCGGTCTGGTGCTGGGGAAACTGATTTATACAAGGGACATAGCCACCAACAATGTGCTGAAGCAGCAGTACAGGGGCAGGGACATAAAGCCGGGCACAATGATACAGAGCGGCTCCGTCATCAATCTGGTGGTCGGCCTCAGCAGCAGCGACAGCCAGACATATGTCCCCAACCTCGTCGGGAATGCTTACCCGCGTGCGGTGGATCTGATCCAGGAGAACTCGCTCAATGTCGGCAAACTGATATTTGACAATGAGGTCAGTACCTATGCCGATTCGGTAAGTGCCGTGGTCTATGCGCAGAGCCCTAAATACTCCTCGCAGTCCGTAAGGATGGGGCAGGAGGTGTCACTTTATCTGACCAACGACAAATCCAAAGTTGAGGGCAAACATTGATGGAAGAGGAACTTTTTGAGCATTTCAGGCTGGTCGCCGATCAGGGGCAGGCTCCGATGCGTATTGACAAATACATGTCCACGCATCTGGAGGATACCTCGCGCAGCCGTATCCAGCAGGCGCTCAAGGAAGGATATGTGCATGTAGGGGAGGAGGTGGTCAAAGCCAACTATATAGTACGTCCGGGCGATATCATCAGGTTTGTGATGCCATACAGGCGCAGGGGACTTGAAATCCTGCCTCAGGACATTCCGCTGGATATTGTTTATGAGGATAATGACGTGCTTGTGGTGAACAAGCAGGCGGGTATGGTGGTGCATCCCGGGCATGGTCATTTCGAGGGAACCCTCATCAACGCCCTTTCGCATCATCTCGGCATTTCCCAGGGGCCGGAGGCGGAGGACGAGCGCATGGGTATCCTTGTACACAGGATAGACAAGGACACCAGCGGGCTGCTGGCAGTGGCGAAGAATGACGAAGCGCAGCTGCATCTTGCCAAGCAGTTCTTCGACCATAGCATAGAACGCCGTTATGTTGCGATAGTGTGGGGGGACCTCAAGGATGACGAGGGGACTATCGAGGGGAATATAGGACGGGACCAGAATGACCGTCTTCGTTTCAGGGTCTATGATGATGAGGAGAGGGGTAAGCATGCAGTGACGCATTACCGGGTGCTTGAGCGTTTCGGGTTCGTCACTTTCGTCGAATGCAAGCTTGAGACAGGACGTACGCATCAGATACGCGTACACATGAGTACCATAGGACACCCCATTTTCAATGATGACCGCTACGGCGGGAACGAGATCAGGAAGGGAACGATTTATGCTAAATACAGGCAGTTCATCCAGAACTGCTTCGAGATATGTCCGCGCCAGGCGCTTCATGCCAAGACTCTCGGATTCGTCCATCCTTCCAGCGGTGAATGGATTCAATTTGATTCCGGGGTGCCTGATGACATGACTGCGCTTCTGGCCAAGTGGCGCAAGTATTGTGTTCAGATGCCTGAAGAATGAGAAACAAGTTGATACTCTGGATTCTGGTGGCCTTGTTCGCCATCATGATGAGCCTCCCGTGGCTGGTGCCCCATATGGGGTGGCTGGCTTTGCTGGGCTTCCTTCCTCTGCTCTTTGCGGATGATGTGGCGGACCATCTGAAGGTCAGACATTTCTGGTTGTATTATTACATTGCTTTCGTGCTTTGGAACGCGCTCACCACCTTCTGGGTCGGTGGCGCTACGGTTGGTGGCGCTATTTTCGCCATTATGGCGAATGCCTTCCAGATGGCTTTGGTTTGGGCCTTGTTCCGCCTCAGCAAGAAGCGCCTTTCAGGAGCACTTCCATATGTATTCCTGGCAGTATTGTGGATTGCGTGGGAGAAGGCCTATTTCAATGTGCAGATTTCATGGCCATGGCTTACTCTCGGCAATGCATTCGCCCGTACCACACGCCTCGTGCAGTGGTATTCCGTCACCGGTTCCCTCGGAGGCTCCCTCTGGGTGTGGCTGTCCAATCTGTCGGTATTCGGCCTGCTGGCAGTCCTTTCTGACGGGAAATGGCAGCGGATGAATGTTCTGGGAAACTTGCTTTCAATAGTTGCGCCCCTGCTTGTGATCGCCGGCCCGGCTGCAGTGTCTCTCAGGATGTACGACAGGTTCGAGGAGAAGTCCGAGGGCAGTATGAAGGTCCTGATCGCCCAACCGAACTTCGATCCGTATGAGAAGTTCGAGTCCATGTCACAGGCGGAGCAGAATACCGTGCTTCTGGACCTCTTCGATTCTGCGATATCCCCTGATGCGGAACTTCTTATCGCACCGGAAACATTCACGGGCGACATTCTGCTCAATGACAGGGAGGCATCGGCTACGGTGATTGCCATGCGCGGGTATCTTTCTTCTCATCCCGGATCGGAAATCCTGTTCGGCGCTTCCACCTACGAAATGTTCAATCAGCATGCGGCCCCGTCCCTGCTTGCCCGGCAGATGGGTGACGGGCGATGGCTGCAGTCGCATAACAGCGCGGTCCTTCTGGATGGAAAGGAGAGATTCGACCTGTTCCATAAGAGCAAGCTTGTCGTGGGTACGGAGCTTACTCCGTACCCGAAACTGTTCGTCCCGCTTGATGACTGGCTGAGCAGGAAGATGGGCGTCTCCGGGCTTATGGGGCGCTGTATAGGGCAGGATAAAGTCTCCGTCCTGCACTTCAACGGAGAAATCCCTGTCGGCTGTGCCGTGTGCTATGAGTCGGTGTATGGCGAGTATTGCACGGAATATGTCAAGGCGGGAGCGAAGCTCATGACCGTGATCACGAATGATGCATGGTGGGGGGATACTCCTGGATACAAGCAGCATATGAGCTATTCCAGGCTGCGTGCAATCGAACTTCACAGGGATATCGCCAGATGCGGCAATACCGGCATATCTGCGATTATCAATCAGCGCGGCGATGTCGTATCCAGCACGGACTGGTGGACGCGGACGACACTGTCCGGTGAGGTCAATCTCAATTCCGAGCAGACACCTTTCGTCCGATATGGAGATGTGGTCGGGCGTGTCTGTACCTTCGCATTTTTGCTTCTGCTCGCGCTTTTCCTGGTTAAATCGATTATTCTCAAGATCTGATATTATTTCAGACAGGTCCCACTGACGCAACCTTTCGGCATCACCGGCCCTGAACGGGCAACTTTTATGCGTGACGATTCATAAGGCAGGGACACCCCTGGAGACATCTCCCCTGTTAAAAAGTCTCCAGGGGTGTCCCTGCCTTATAAAAAAATGCCGCCCTAAAAAATCTAAAATAATTATTGTTATTCAATATTTATTTATATATTTGCGAAAAGAAATTATTGAAAATGCTATTTGATTATGATTGAATGGTGGTCAACTCTTAGTTTGTCGATGAAGATTCTCTGGGCCGTGACGCTCTCTGCATCTTTGATTTTTGTTATTCAGACCGTGCTGACTTTCATAGGGGTCGGCGGTGATATAAACACCGATTTCGATGTCAATACTGACTTTGATGCAGGCGGTGATGTCAGCGCAGATACCGATATGGGGTCCGGGCATACCGGGATGGGGCTCCTTACATTCAGGAATTTCATCAATTTCATCCTCGGCTTCGGATGGACCGCCATCCTGCTCCGGTCCGAGATTGCCTCAAAGGCAGTCCTGCTTTTCGTTTCAATGCTTGCCGGACTATTCCTTGTCGCAATTGTGGTGCTCCTTTTCAAATGGATCACCGGCATGCAGCAGTCAGGCAATATTGATGTTTTCAAGTCTGCAGCCGGTTGTGTCGGCAAGGTCTATATACCGGTGCCTGCGGAGCGGTCGGGAGAGGGGAAGGTGCAGATCACAATCAATAATTCCGTGCGCGAATACAATGCTGTCACCGACGGCGATGCCCTTCCGACAGGGAAGGACATCAAGGTGGTGGAGGTGATCAATGAGAGCACGCTTCTGGTGGAAGAAATCATGTCTTTGATAATCTAAATACATTTTGAATTATGGAATTGTACGTAATCCTTATTATCGTTGCGGTGGCGTTTGTGTCATTCGCCGCTATCCTCGCACGCTACAAGCGTTGTCCTTCAGACAAGATACTTGTCATCTACGGTAAGACCGGCAAGACCAAGCAGGGAGGCGTTTCATCCGCAAGATGCATACATGGAGGAGCATCCTTCATCTGGCCTGTGTTCCAGAGCTATGCATTCCTTGACCTTACCCCTATCTCGATCGAGTGCAATCTTACGAACGCGCTTTCCAAGCAGAATATCCGTGTCGATGTGCCTTGCCGCTTCACCGTCGGTATCTCCACCGAGCCGGAGAACATGACCAACGCTGCCGAGCGCCTTCTCGGACTCAAGATCGATGATATACGCAACATCGCTACCGATATACTCTTCGGACAGCTCCGTCTGGTCATAGCCACCATGGATATCGAGGAGATTAACGCCGACCGCGACAAGTTCCTCGCCAACGTCAGCACCAACGTGGAGGCCGAGCTCCGCAAGATAGGTCTGAAGCTCATCAACGTCAACGTCACCGATATCCGCGATGAGTCCGGATATATCGAGGCCCTCGGAAAAGAGGCCGCCGCCAAGGCTATCAACGATGCGAAGAAGAGCGTGGCGGAGCAGAACCGTTATGGTGAGATCGGTAAGGCCGAGGCTGACAGAGACAAGGACATCCGTATCGCCGAGACTTCAAGGGATACCCGTATCAAGACCGCCGAGGCGAATGCGCTTGCAGTAGAAGGTGAGAACAATTCCAAGATTGCAATCGCGAATTCCGAGGCCATGCGCCGTGAGAAGACAGCTGAGGCCGAGCGTCTCGCTGTAGCTGCGGAGAAGGTGCAGTCCGCAAAGGCTCTCGAAGAGGCATACAAGTCCGAACGTGACGCCGAACTTGCCCGCGCCGAGAAGGAGAAGGCTACGCAGCAGGCCAATATAGTCGTTGCCGCCGAGATCGAGAAGCAGAAGATGATAATCGCCGCCGAAGCAGAGGCTGAGAAACTCCGCCGCGAGGCAAAGGGTGAGGCTGACGCCATCTTCGCCAAGATGGATGCGCAGGCACGCGGTACCCTCGAGATACTCTCAAAGCAGGCAGAAGGTTTCAACCAGCTTGTAAATGCAGCAGGCGGCAATGCCAAGGATGCCATCACCATGCTCATCTCCGACAAACTCCCTGAACTCGTCAAGACTCAGGTCGAGGCTGTCAAGGGCATCAAGATCGATAAGGTCACAGTCTGGGACGGCGGCAACGCCAAGGACGGCAAGACCGCTACCTCTAATTTCATCTCCGGCCTCATGGGCGCGGTACCTCCTCTTGATGACCTGTTCAAGATGGCGGGACTCCAGCTTCCGGGATTCCTGAAGGGAGAGACAGAGGATCAGAAGGCGGAGGCGGAAGAACCGGTGCAGGGGGAATGATTCTATGCAGATAATAGTTAATGTGGATGTAATGCTCGCCCGGAGGAAGATGTCCTCCGGGGAGCTTGCCCAGAAAATCGGCATATCGGCTGCCAACCTGTCCATTCTGAAGACGGGGAAGGCAAAGGCCATCAGGTTCTCCACCCTGGCCGCCCTGTGCGATGCTCTGGATTGCCAGCCGGGGGATTTGCTGGAATTCAGGCCGGATTGATGCCATAACTGCTGTGTTCTTATTTCCTGGCATGCGCCTGTAAGACGCATGCCAGGAAATTCCTATTTGATGATACTATATCAGAAATATCCATTAAAATATATCGTTTAATAAAATTAATGATTAACTTTGACGGTTGATAGAATTATTTTTAAGGATAGAATTCACTCAATCTAATCTTGTTAAATTCTGATGAAAAGTAAATTTTTCGCAACCTTGATCTTTGCATTTGTGGCAATATCCGCATTTGCGCAGAATAAGGTTACCGGTGTTGTCAAGGACAATATCGGTCCGCTCGCAGGAGCAAGCGTAGTCGAGCAGGGCACAAAGAATGGTGTGATTACCGATCAGGATGGTAAGTTCACCATTTCCGTCAAGCCCGGCGCAACGCTTGAGATTTCATCCATCGGTTATGCTACACAGGCTATCCCGGTAGGTGACAAGCGTCAGTTTGACATCCTCCTCGCTGAGGATACAGAACTCCTCGACGAGGTTGTCGTAACCGCAATGGGTGTCACCAAGGAGAGCAAGAAGCTCGGTTATTCCGTGACCACCATCAAGTCCGACGATCTCGTGAAGGCTGGATCCACCAACCTCGCCACCGCACTTTACGGTAAGGCTTCAGGTGTCCGAATCCAGAACACCCAGGGTGGTGCCACCGCAGGTGTATCAATCACCGTCCGCGGTCTTTCATCCATCAACGGTAACACCCAGCCTCTTGTCATCCTCAACGGTGTTCCTATCCGTAACGGTAACTCCAGCACCGGCGGAACCGGTGGCATCGAGTTCAACAACCTTTCAAACCGCGATGGTGTCCGCTCCAACGGTCTCGTCGATATCAACCCTGAGGACATCGACCAGCTGACCATCCTCAAGGGTGCTGCTGCAACCGCCCTCTACGGTTCCGAGGCTGCTAACGGTGCTATCATCATCACCAGCAAGAAGGCCAAGGGCTCAGGTGTCACCATTGACTTCAACGCAAACGCACAGGTCAACATGGTCGCTTATGTCCCTAATATCCAGACTGAGTATGGTCCTGGTGGCGGTTACGCTGACTGGACACAGGAGATGATCGCCAACGACGGTTTCCGTAAAGATGGTGCAACCGGCAAACTGATCCCTCAGTACAGCAACTATCAGTGGGGTCCTAAGTTCGACGGCAGGGAGGTTCTCTACATCGACGGTTCAACCCGCAAGTATTCTCCTATCAGCGCGAAACCTTGGAAGCAGCTCTTCCGTGCAGGTTTCGACCAGACCTATAACATTGCTGTCAACCAGTCAAGCGAGAACGCCACCAACCGTTTCTCATACACCGCTTTGATGGAGACTCCTAACGCTCTGACAGGTTCTTACGACAAGCACAACTTCAACCTCGTCGGAGGCATCAAGTTCAATGAGAAACTGTCCATCGACTATACTGCCAACTATATCTACCAGCACATCGTCAACCGCTCCCAGGCATCCATCGGAATTTACGGCGGTTTCGACAACATGTTCGGTTCATTCCTTGACATTCCTCTTATCAAGAAAATGTACAAGACCAGCCTCGGTTGGAAAAACAACGATAGAGGTGTAGGTCCTACTCCTGATGAGGCATTCAAATATGGTTCAGACAAATTCGTAGGCGGTGTCCGTGACCTCCTCTGGGGTATATACGAGAACAACAGCGACGAAGTTGAGCAGCGTCTCATCGCAAGTGTTGCTCCTACCTGGAAGATCGCTCCGTTCCTCACCGCAAAGGTCCGTATTTCTACTGACCTCACAACTGCAGAGAATACCGCCAAGAGCAACTCCAACTTCCCTGCAGCTGCAAGTTCAACTGAATCAAGCGGTGGCTACTCTACCCTCCAGAAGTCATATCAGGTTCTCTACGGAGACGCCATGTTGATGTTCAACAAGGATCTCGGAGAGAAATTCAACATCAACGCCAGCCTCGGTTATCAGGCTCGTTCTGAGCATCTCCACAGCCTTAATATGGGTACCAACGGCGGTTTGATCATCGAGAACCTCTTCATGCTCAACAACTCCTACAAGACTATCAACGTCAGTAGCGGCAACGAGGCTCAGATGGACCTCCTCAAGACTGCGGTGTTCGGCACCCTCGGCTTCTCTTTCCACGATTATCTCTTCCTTGAAATGACCGGTCGTCAGGAGAAGTCTTCTACCCTTCCTAAGAACAGCCGCAGCTATTTCTATCCGTCAGCAAGCTTGAGCTTCCTCTTCTCCGAGGCATTCGACCTGCCTTCTTGGATTAATTATGGCAAGATCCGTACATCTTACGGTATCGTCGGTAACGCCCCTCAGGCATATGCCGCCAACATGGCTTACACATTCGGTAGCGCTCCTGGTTGGAGCTACAACCAGGTCCCTGCAAGCCTCGGTAACGACAACCTCCGTCCTGAGACTACCAAGGAGTTCGAGGTCGGTCTCGAGTCACGCTTCTGGAAGGAGCGTATCGGCTTGGAAGTCAACTACTACAACAAGAAGATCACGGACATGCTCCTCCAGACCGCACTCGCTCCTTCAAGCGGTAGCTCAACAATGTGGGTCAACTCCGGATCAATGCGCAACAAGGGTTGGGAAATTGCTGCCAACATCTCTCCTATCGACACCAGGAACTTCTACATGAACATCAACACCAACCTCGGTTTCAACAGGAACACCATCCTTGGCCTCGTAGAGGGTATCAACTTCATCGAGACCGGTGACTTCGCCAGCAAGGTCGGTAAGAACTACTCTTATGTAGGCCGCCCGATGGGTGACATGTACGCTGCAACCAATCAGGTTGTTACCGAAGGACCTTACAAGGGTCGCAAGATCGTCAACGCAGACGGTCAGTATGTCATGACCAACGAATATCAGCTCATGGGCAATGCAATGCCTAAGTGCGTCGGTGGTCTTGGTCTCAGCATGAACTACAAGGGCTTCGGCCTCGACATCATGACTGACTTCCGTATCGGTGGTCTCATCGCAAACGACTGCTACCGTTACACGATGACTGCCGGTGTCAACCCTGAGACTCTCAACCGTGAAGGCGAGGGCTTCTATGATTATACCTACAGCAACGGCCTCACCAAGAAGACAGGTATCATCCTTGACGGTGTCGTATCAGACGGCAACGGTGGCTGGACCGAGAACAAGACTGTCATCGCTTACGAGGATTACATCAGTTCAAAGAACGCCTGGGGTACCGCTCCTGGTATCGTCAATGCAACATATCAGTTCTTTGACAACACATGGTGGAAGTTGCGTGAAGCCAACTTCTCATACAACTTCACCCGCAGCCTCATCAATGCCAAATGGATCAAGAACCTCGTCGTCTCCGTTTACGGACGCAACCTGTTCTATATCTACAAGGCTATCCCTAACTTCGATCCTGAGACCAGTAATGGTACAGACTGGAAGAGCCAGCTGTCCATCGGTGGTTCTGCATCTCCTACACGTTCTGTCGGTCTTTCCGTCCGTGCGTCATTCTAATTGCATAAACGCATAAACTTTAATGAAGATATGAAAAAGATATTTTTATTCACCGCCTTGCTGGCAGCAATGTTCGCATTTACCGGATGTAGCGAGGAGGAATATGAGGAAAAATACAAAGATCCGAACAAGGTGTCCACTGTCACCCTTGACAAGATGATGCCGGGAACTATGCTTCTTGCAAATGACTGGGCATGTTCTACATACGGACGCGTCTTCGGCTATGTGCCTCAGTTGATGGGTAAACTTTCAAACTCCATCGGCTTCACCCTCGACAACGGTATTTACTATCACGACGAGTATGAGGACTATGGCCAGCCTTATAACAATTATCCACAGATGGTCACCAACTACATGAAGATGAAGCAGGTTTATGAGGACCTTCCTGATGAGGAGAAACCTGATAACATCGCTTATCTTCTCGCTGTCGAGACCCACCTCTACGGTATGATGCTCTATATCCTCTGCGAGTACGACGATATTCCGTTCTCTGAGATCGGTAAGGTCGCCCTTACAGGTGACATCCAGTATGCCAACCCTCACTTTGAGGATGGTCAGACCCTTTATGAGATGATACTTGACAGACTTGGAGAGATCTCCAGGGAGTTCGGTCAGTGCAAGGTTCCTGGCGCTTTCGCAGGTCAGGATTTCATCAACAAGGGTGACATGAAGAAGTGGCAGATGTATGCCAATTCTCTCCGTCTCCGCGGCGCTCTCCGTGTCTCAACCCAAGGACCTCTGGCATCCAAGGGGCAGGCTATCATCAAGGAAATCCTTGACGGTCACCTTCCTATCGTTGAGTCCATCGATCAGAATATCCAGATCGCCCGTCAGAGCTCAGGTCCTCTTGACATTACCGGTGGTTCAGGCTTTGACTGGCACAACCTTCAGACTGCCAATACCGAACAGATCAACCGTATGATGAAGGCTGGTAACGGCGGCGTCTGGGTTGAAGGACAGGATGACCCTCGTCTTCCTCTCATGTACTGCCCTGCAACACTGAATGGAGAGCAGCCGGTTGATGATCCTTCAGAAGAAAAGGTCGGCAACCCACTCAAGACCGGATTTGCTGTCCCTACCGTATTCCGTGGAGCTTGCGCAAACACCTCATACGATGAATATCAGGATATGTTCTTTACCCGTACTACCAGAGGCTACTACTCACGTATCCGTAAGAAGGGTTTCTTCTGGGAGAACCAGAACTGGGATCACCAGATCATCTCTTCATACGAGATGTGGTTCATCAGGGCTGAGGCATATTATCGTGGATGGGCTACCGGTGACGCCAAGGAAGCCTTCACCAAGGGTATCAGCGAGTCTATCAACTTCATTTTCAAGTGCCATAACAACCGTTCCACCACT
>JAZRXV010000050.1:0-4102 GCA_045600405.1 Candidatus Cryptobacteroides sp. | reverse complement strand
CGGAGCGCCTGTTGGATATCTATTATACATCGGTTGGTCGCGGAGCCAACCTCATACTCAACATCCCGCCGAATGACAAGGGACTGATCAGTGATGAGGATATCCGTTCCCTGGAGGGTTTCGCGGAGTTGCTGAAGAAGGGGTTCGGCAATTGTGTGAACGACAGGATAAAGAAAGTTGAGGCCACTCAGGTCCGCGGTGGCAGCAAGGCCTACAGCGCAAAGCAGGTGCTGGATGATGACCATGAGACATACTGGACGACCGAAGACGATTGCGCCAGCGCATCTCTGACATTCACCTTCAAGCAGCCGACGGTTGTGAACCGCGCGATGCTGCGTGAGTATCTCCCGCTTGGACAGCGTATTGCCTCGTTCAACATCGAGGCTCAGGATGAGAACGGAGCCTGGAAAGAGGTGGCTGCCGCGACGACCATCGGCCACAAGCGCCTGCTGCGTTTCGATGACGTAACGGCGACGGCTGTCCGCATCAACATCCTCGATTCCAATGCGTGTCCGGTTCTTTCCGATGTCAAATTTTACGAAAGCAGTAATAAGAAGCTGTTTTGAAATGTTCCAATTTTTCTTTTATGCATCTATTTTGCGCTTTTTTTCGTATTTTTCAGTCACAATGGACCTCCATTGCTCCTTCAAAATCCAAGAAAAATTGGAACATTTCAAAACAGTTTCTTAAATGATGAAACGTATTATTTGTTTTGCAGTCGGGCTGCTTAGCGTCATTGCAGCCTCTGCGCAGGAGGGATATGTCCCTAGTGAGGCTATCAAAAGGGCTCAGCAGGAGTTTCAGGACGATAAGTTCGGTATCATGATCTGCTGGGGTGTATATAGTATGCTGGGTGACGGAGAGTGGGTGATGAATAGCTGGGATATCGATCTGAACGAATATGTCAAGCTCCCATCCGGATTCTATCCGTCCAAGTTCGATGCAGCGGAGTGGGTGAGCGCTGTCAAGGCCAGCGGTGCCAGGTATATCAACTTCGTGTCCCGCCATCATGATGGCTTCTCCATGTTCAAGTCCGATGTGTCGGACTATAATATCGTGGACGCCACCCCATTCGGCAGGGATGTATTGAAGGAACTGTCCGATGAGTGCCAGAAGCAGGGTATCAAACTCCATATCTATTATTCCCAGATGGATTGGTACCGCAGCGATTATCCGGTGGGACGGTGCAAGGCCAACGGTCGCATCTCGGAAGTCAATACTGAGAGCTATTTCGCATTCATGCGTGCGCAGCTCACGGAATTGCTTACCAATTACGGACCGATCTGCAGCATATGGTATGATGGTTGGTGGGACCGTCCTGACGAGGAATGGGATATGGATTACCAGTATGATCTCATCCACAGGCTTCAGCCATCATGTATGGTTGCCAGCAATCATCATCGTCCTCCGTTCCCTGGTGAAGACTTCCAATTGTTCGAGCGTGACCTGCCGGGCGAGAACAAAGCCGGGTTCAATGCTGATTCAAAGATCGGCTCGCTGCCTCTGGAGACCTGTGAGACCCTTAATGGCATGTGGGGCTATCGCATCAAGGATCAGAACTATAAGGATCAGAAGACATTGGTCCAGTATCTGGTGAAGACGGCCGGCAAGAATGCCAACCTGCTGATGTGTGTCGGGCCTCAGCCTAATGGCGAATTTCCTTCTCTTTCGGTGAAGGCCATGCGCTCGATGGGCGAGTGGCTGGAGGAAAACGGGGAGAGCATCTATGGCACGCGCAGTACGGTCGTGCCTGCACAGGAGTGGGGCGTGACCACCCATAAGGGAAAGAAGATGAATGTGCATGTGATGACGCCTGCCGGGAAAACAGTATTCATCCCATATACGGGCAACAAACTGAAGGAAGCCGTTGTATTCCATTCCGATGAGAAAGTATCCTTCAAGAGCGGTAAGGACGGCATAAGCCTGCAGTTTGATGATGTTCCCCAGGTGGATATCGACTATATCGTGGAATTGACTTTTGCAAAGGACATATTATGATCAGAAGATTCAAACTATCAGCCATGGCCGTTTTGGCCCTACTTGCAGTCTCTTGCAAGGAACTACCTTTCGAGACCCAGATTCTGTCTTATGAGGGCAACAAGGTTGCTGGAACTTTTGTATTCGACGGCAACTCTCTTGCTGAAGACGGAGCGGGCCGGTGGTCTGTCGATGTGGACAGGACCAAAGTCTCCGACGAGGCGGTGGACTATGTGCTCACCTTCTCCATGAAGGAAGGCGGGATGGCCTCCGGCGGAGCTGCTGTCCAGTTTGAATTCGACAATTGGAGCACTGACAACTATATCTTCGCACCTTGCTACCTCTATGGCGGCAACCGTTTCAGGATATTGCCGATAGGTTATCCTCCGTTCATTAATGATGAGAAGGAGCGCACGCATGACATGCCTGTGACAACCACCAATGTCCCTCACTTCGCCAATGACGGGAGTGACTCTTATGTGGATTTCAAGACGAACAGCTGCTCGACCCCTCTTGCCGGCTTCTATGACAAGGACGCGAAGAGAGGTTTCTTCATCCTTGAGGAACAGGACGCAGAACTGGGAAACGATGCTTTTTTCATCTACGAGTATCCGTCTGAGAAACGCCTGACCATCAGGCTTTCCGCTCCCGGTGTGCGTGAGCACCGTTATGTGATGTGCAAATCCAACTATCCGAGCGACGACAAGGGTATCGCCCTCAAGGCGGGGGATGAGATCAGGATGCATTTCCGCGTCTATGATTTCCCATGCGAGGACTTGCCGGCATATTTCGACAAATATTTCACGATCCGCAAGGACATCTCCGGTCAGAACGAGTACCGCAATCTTGAACCGTTCAGCAGTATCGCGGAAACCATGTACAAGAACCATTATGCCAATAAATGGTACGAAGACAAGAATTTCGGATATTACTGCAATGACCCTTTGGGAGAATCTCCTTTCGGTCACCTCCAGCTCGGGTGGAACGGCGTGCCGGTATATTCTTTCGGCCAGATGTTCCGTCCGGAATATCAGCAGGACTATGATGAGGTCGTGCGACGGGTGGGCAGGTCCTTTGACTCGATCGGGTATATGCAGGGCGAGTCCGGTTTCTTCTACGGCATGATGAGAAGAGGTGAGTTTATCGGTGACAATTTCGGGGAGAATTTTGTCAAACGTGATGTGGCGATGATACGCCGTACGGCGATCGCAATCTACTACGGACTGCAGTCGATAGAGCTGCTCCGCATGCAGGGCTACGGCGATATCGTGAAGCCTTCGTGGGAGGAATGCATACGCAGGGCATGTGACGCTCTGGTGACTCTTTTCAACCGTTATGGCGAATTCGGTCAGTGCATCCGTGCCGACACGGGTGAGATGTATGTATATAACTCTGCTCAGGGAGCCCTTTGCATGGGTGCTCTTGCCTATGCTTCCAAGTATTTCAATGCTCCTGAGTATCTCGCCCTGGCTGAGAAGGCCGCGGACTACTACTATGACAATTTCCTTACGAAAGGCTATGTTGGCGGCGGCCCAGCGGAAATCCTGCAGGCTCCGGACAGCGAGTCCAGCGCAGAGCTCGTGGAGTCATATACGGCGTTGTATGAAATCACCCGTGACGAAAAGTGGCTCAAGTACGCCCGCGATGCTGCGGCCTATTTCTCCACATGGGTCGTATCTTATGATTTCAAGTACCCGGCCGGTTCCGGGATGGAAAGGATGGGCATAAAGGCCGCAGGCTCCGTATGGGCGAGTGTTCAGAACCAGCACAGCGCCCCTGGTCTTTACATAATGTCAGCTGACTTTCTCATGAAGATTTATCGTCGCACCGGAGACAGGCGCTACCTCGAGCTTTGCAAGGATATGGCCCATAATGTGATCCAGTACGTGAATACAGAAGGCAACCGCATGCAGAAAAACGGCGGATACGGCTATTGCACGGAACGTGTGAATGTCGGTGACTGGGAGAACAGGGTCGGAGGACTTGCTGACAGTGATTCCAATTTCGCATGGGAGAGCGTCAATCTTTTCCATACGAACCAGAACCCGGGCATCTATGTCCAGCCTGATACCGGTGAGATCTGCGTATTCGACCACGTGAATGCTAAGATTGTGTCGAGCGACGC
>JAZRXV010000049.1:0-13629 GCA_045600405.1 Candidatus Cryptobacteroides sp. | reverse complement strand
ATCATGAACTCGTACCCGAACTTGTTGTAGTATGTCTCGATGGCATCCCTGGTCGTCCCGGCGACTGGAGTGACGATATTGCGCTCCGTACCGAGAAGGGCGTTTGTCAGGGAGGATTTGCCGACATTAGGCTTTCCGACTATCGTGATGCGCGGCAGTCCGGCATAAGGGTCCTCGACCTGTTTGTCTTCAGGAAGGATGCGCACAACCTCGTCCAGAAGGTCACCGGTACCGGATCCGTTGGCTGCGGAGATTGAGAATATCTCACCCAGACCGAGGGAATAGAACTGATAGGCATCGTACATCTTCTCCCCGGTGTCCACCTTGTTCACACAGAGCACCACAGGCTTCTTCGAGCGGCGGAGCACATCGGCAATCTCGGAATCATAATCCGTGATACCGGTTGCAGCCTCCACCATGAACAGTACGGCGTCAGCCTCCTCGATCGCTATCTGCACCTGCTCCCTTATGGCGGACTCGAACACGTCATCCGAATTGGTCGTATATCCGCCGGTATCCACCACCGAGAACTCGTGCCCGCACCACTCGCAGCGTCCGTAATGACGGTCGCGGGTCACGCCGGCGGTATCGTCAACAATCGCCTGGCGCATTCCGACAAGGCGGTTGAAGAGTGTGGATTTGCCGACATTAGGACGGCCGACTATGGCTAACAGGCTCATTTCTGGTACAAATTGCAGTCTTTACATGCTTCACTGTAATCTCCGGAACAGTGCTTTCCGTGCAGGGCGGCATCCTCATCCTTGAAGCAGCGTATGCCGCGCTTGCGCATCTCCTCGTTGGATCCCACATCATACTTGGGAAATTCCTTCTTGCGGAATATGATGTTGAAGCACATGCCTGCAACACCGATTCCAAGTATGACAAGGGTGACGAGAAATGTTGTCATCTGATGAACTCAGGGCTTATGGACTCGTAGTTATAGACCTTGTTGATGATGCTCGCGAAGACACCGGTCATGGTGACTATACGGATCTTAGGGTCGTTGGCGAGTTCCGGATGAGGGACAGTATCGGTGATATATACCTCCTGGAGCACGGATTTATGTATGTTCTCAATGGCCTTGCCTGAGAGGAGTCCGTGGGTGGCGCAGGCGCGTACGCTCTTCGCCCCCTTCTCCATGAGGACCTCGGCAGCCTTGCAGAGGGTGCCGGCCGTATCTATCATATCATCGACTATGATGATGTTCTTGCCTTCCACCTCTCCGATGGCCTTGATCTCGGCAACGACATTGGCGCGGGCCCTTGTCTTGTGGCAGAGGATAACGCCGCAATCTTCATCACCGGTGCTGAGCGCCTTGGCATATGCATTGGCCCTCTTTGCACCTCCCACGTCAGGGGATGCAATGGCGAGGTCCTTGATATGCTTGCTCTGGATATAAGGGATGAACACCTTGCTTGCGTAAATATGGTCCACAGGAATATCAAAGAATCCCTGGATCTGGTCAGCGTGGAGGTCGCATGTCATCACGCGGTCGGCTCCGGCCGCCTTCAGCAGGTTGGCTGCCAGCTTGGCTCCGATAGCCACGCGCGGACGGTCCTTGCGGTCCTGACGGGCCCATCCGAAATAAGGGATGACGCAGATCACCTTGTCGGCGGAAGCCCTCTTCGCCGCATCGATGCAGAGAAGCAGCTCCATGAGATTGTCTGCAGGCGGTATGGTGGACTGGACGATGAACACGGTTGCGCCACGGACGCTCTCATTGAATATCGGCTGGAACTCACCGTCACTGAAAGGAGTGACCTCGAGATCGCCGAGACGGGATGGCACTTCACTGGAAGCCGGGAATGAATTCAGGCTCTCGATAACCTTGCCGGCAAAGTCCTTGGAGGCCCTGCAGGCAAAAATTTCCATACGATGGCTGTGTAGCATATTATTTTAATGATTTCAATATATTTTCAATATAACCCAGGATCTCATCCCGACCCGCACCCTTCATCGAAGAGGAGCGGAACATCGGAGGCAGTTCCTCCCATTGACGGAGAAGTATCTCCCTGTCGCGCTCTATCTGTGCTTCGAGGGCAACGGGCCCCTGCTTGTCGCATTTGGTGAATATCAGCGCAAACGGGACACCATGTTCCCCGAGCTCGGCGATAAAGTCCACATCCACCTGACCTATATCATGCCTTGAGTCAATAAGCACGAACAGGAGCTGCAGATCCTCGGATCCGGTGATATAATCCTTGATGACCGCAGCGATCTCCTCACGGCCCTTGCGGCCCAGTTTGGCGTATCCGTACCCCGGAAGGTCCACCAGATACCAGCTGTCATTGATGAGGAAATGGTTCACCACCTTGGTCTTGCCGGGCGTGGACGAGGTCATCGCAAGCCTGTTGTTGGCACACAACATATTGACAAGCGAGGACTTACCGACATTGGACCTCCCGATGAAAGCAAACTCCGGCAATTTCCTGCCGGGTTTCTGCGAAACCCTGACACTGCTACCCGCGAATCTGGCATCGGAGATCTTCATGGAAACTACCTCAAAATAATACACAAAGATAGTAAATCTTTCGCGTATATCAGCAAAAAAATGCCGCTCTATTTAGGATAGCTGACAGTGAAGCAGGCTCCGCCCAGGGTAAAGGACCGGCTATAGGAAATTGTGGCCCCGCAGCGTTCCAGGATACTTCTGCTGATGGCAAGACCGAGGCCCGACCCGCTGTTCTTGGTGGTGAAATTAGGAGTGAACAGCTTGCCTATGTTCTCCTGGGAAACGCCCGGTCCGTCGTCCTCCACCACAACCTCATAGAAACCGTCTTCAACGGCATTGCGCAACTGTACCGTGACATGGCCTCCGCCATTCTCCTCAATAGCCTGCACGGCATTGGAAAGCAGATTGACGAACACACGGGTCAATTGCGGCTTCGGCCCGTGCACTACAGCTCCGGACAAACCCAGATACTCAAAGGCCACGTCATCGCGGTTGTCGAACATCGCAATCTCCTCCTGGAGCATCAAATCAAGATTGATTTCCGTAGGTTCCTCGGAATACAGCCTTGCGAATGTGGAGAATTCGTTGGCAGTGTCGGTAAGTATATCAATGTGGTCGAGAAGCACCTTCGATGCCTCATCGAATTTCTCCTGCCAGGCAGGATCGTCCTTCTGCTTGAGGCGGATAACCCGCTGAAGCTGGAGTTTCATCGGAGTCAGAGGGTTCTTGATCTCATGGGCGACCTGCCGCGCCATTCCGCTCCATGCCTTGTCACGCTCAGCCTGGGCCAGTTTGCGGGAGTTTTCGGACAATTCCGTGACCATCCTGTTATACGCCGTCACCAGGGACTGCACCTCGTCATTACGGTTGTACTCGATATGTTCGAGAGAGTCCAGGTTGGTATCATTGATCTTGTGGCCGAGCACGCTCAGAGGCCTGAAAAGACGGCCGAGCACCTCGTTGGTCATGAATCTTGCAAGCAGGAGCAGGAGCAGGAAAACCGAAACTATCGCCATAGAATGCGAGACGGCGTCTTCTTCGAAACTGTATGTATCATCCGCATACGGAGTACACAGGATTCCGATCACATTTCCCTGAACGCCGAAGAGAGGAGCATACATGCAGTAGTATTTCCTGGGTCCGTATTTCTCCTTATGGATATAATACCTGCGGTTACGGTAGATTATGTTGTCGAATGCAGCCCCGTCGATACGGCTGTCAAGCAGTATCCTCGAATACAGTTGAGGTGTGGACGACATGAGCATGCGGCCGTCGTTGGAGAAGATTGTGATATCGGAATTCGTGGTCGAACAGACAGATTCTATAAGCGAACGCATATCAGGGTTCATCAGTCCCTTCGAATCGACAACCCCGCGCGACCCGACCTCAAGCATCGAAGAAATCGAATTCAGCTTGTCGGTCATTATGGTATGCAGATGGCTTTCATTCCTGTCATACACAAAAAGCACACTGACCGTCGCCATCACGACCAAAGTCAGGATAAGGGATGTCATCAGGACGCCCGAGATGCGTGTCTTGTAGTAGTTACGGCCAAAATTCCCGTCCTGTCCATCCTGTCTTCCCTTATGTCCCAGAGTAATGAGGGAGAGGAGGATGAATGCGACTATGCTGAGGAAAATAGCCTCCACAAAATAACTGAAAAGGCTTATGGAAGGCCTTGATATCACGACTGATTCATTGTCCGCCACCTTGTTGACGAAATGGGTGTATCCGTCGCCCCTGACATTGGTCATCCCGTCTTCATAGACATGGCTGTTCAGGCTGTCGGTCATCCGCGTCGGATAGTCGTAATTGCCGTTGTAATACTGGAGATCACGGCCGTCGTACCTGGCATAAGAATATCCCGGAGGCACGATAACGCGTCCCGGAGGCGTGGTGCCGAGGATGAACTCATAGCCTCTGTTGTCCCTGGCCGTCTTGCCTTCGACATTCAGGAGCACCCTCGAATACCCTTCACCCTCGATATAATACAGGAACACACCCGTATAATAGGATGGTCCCGATCCGTTATTGACATAAAGGAAATGGGAGTTCTCCGAAATCGGCACGCCCTCCCGTATCCTCGAATTGAAGAACTCTTCAAGCCTCTGGTCATTATTGTGAGGGTCAAGCACCATCACAGACAGGATATAGTTCTGGTTGATATTGACGAAATATGTCTCCGAGATCCTGTTCTGGATGCTGGCGGCCGAATTGTTGAACAGCGACAGGGAGGAAATGATCATGTCATTGGCAATCTGGTCTTCAACCCTGCGCAACCTGAGTTCCAGTGCGATGTCGCGGTCAATGGCCAGACGGTTCGACATGACCTCCAGACGGCTGGACTCCTTCTCGAAGCCATGCACTCCGGTAATCAGTATGAGGTACACCGCAGTGGCGGCGGCAAAAACGATGCGGCTGAACCTTGAAAGCGAATCGTAGTGCACTCCGAAAAGCGCCTGGAGCACAGGCACCAGCAGATTGAGCAGCAACGGTATGCTGATGAGCATGGTTATGAACGAAACGTACACAAGTCCGCTGAACCACGAGAGCTCTCCAAGTTTGTAGAGTTCGAGGGTTATCCCGGAATTTCTTACAATGCTGCTCACGGCAAGGTGCGTATAGACCAGCAGCAGTCCTACAGCTGCCAGCACACATATCAGGACCCCCAACTGCAGGTGCCTGGTACCCAATTTCTCGAAAATGCTTTTCCTGGCAGCATAGATTCCGATAGAGACCATCAGGATAACCATGTTGATAATGACCACGGCCCCGAGCGAATAAAGGACGGTCCCTCCGGCATAGAGGACAGGAGAGAAGAGGCTCATTTCATTCTGGGCGGAATAACCCCAAAGGAAGAAAGCCAGTCCGGCGGCCACGCATCCGATGATATACGCTGCCAGATGCCGCAAGGTCCTTGCCTCAAGGAGGAAAACGAGTCCTGCGAAAAAGAACAGCAGGAACGATAGCCACATCAACGGAGGATAGGCGGAGACCGTTCCGGAAAGGGACTCGTAAAAGACCTTGAACTGAGGGATACCACCTACATGGACAGTGGCTCCTTCGTCATTTGCAAGAGGATTTATCGAATACCGCTCACCCAGCCTGAGATGGCGGTTAACCCCGTTATAGGAATTCCGGGCCTGTGTATCGACTATCTCAAGTCCGGAAATGACCCGGCAGTCATCCACTGAAGCAGACTTTACAAGATACCATTTGGTACCGAAATTCACATAGGAGACCGTATCCGTGACATATGCCAGCGGTGACTGGGGATTCATCCTCGGATTTGTGAGTCTCTGATATACGACCTTCCCGCTGATTTCGTCATTGAAGACGGAGAACTGGTTGCTCCATGACTGGAGAGTATCACTGCAATACCTGTAAACGACCATGTCATCCGGCAGCCCGGGCAGATCCATCCATTGGAACGGGTCCTGCTCCAGAGCCTTGGCAGCGAAACCTTCAAGGAGTTTCATCCTCCTGTCTATGGTACGCGATACCCTTTCAGCCGTGCTTCGCGTATCCCCGGGGGAATGGGGCAGGCTGAAGGATAGGGCAAGCGCCACGGCACCGAGGCCTAGCAGCAGCCATACATACAGATTCTTTATGCCATGTCCGAATTTCATCGACATTAACTATATTTGCAAAAATCGTACTCGGTATTACGTTATGCGACGCTGTTTCAAGTTCCTGGTCCTGTTCATGACCATCCTCCTCCATCCGGCACTTTCTCCCGCACAGCCGGAAGGATATGATGTCTTCGTACCTATCAGCAAGTATATCGTGCAAGGCAACTACGAGGCTCTGTCCGCATGGTTCGCCGACAATCTTGAGATATCAGTTCTCTCAAGGGAGACGAACGCAAGCCGCACCCAGGCCAAACTCATAGCCAAGTCCTTCTTTGAGACATACACTCCCAAATCATTCGACATCATCCACACCGCAGGCCGTGCGAACATGAAATACGTGCTCGGCAACCTCAACGGCGGTGGAGAAACCTTCCTTGTGACAATCTTTGTCACCGTCAAGGACGGACAGCACAGGATACAGCAGTTCAAGATAGAGAGGACCTGACCCCCCTGTTCATCGTCCCTTCAGATAAGCATCTATTGCCTTTGCAGCAGTCCTGCCGGCCCCCATGGCCAGAATAACGGTTGCGGCACCGGTGACCGCATCACCTCCGGCAAACACGCCCTCACGGGTGGTTGCGCCGGCCTCATCCGCCACCAGACAGCCGCGCTTTGTGGTCTCAAGACCGGATGTAGTGCTGGAGATCAACGGATTCGGGGATGTACCCAAGGCCATGATAACAGTTTCCGTGTCAATATCGAACTCCGATCCCGGGACAGGGACAGGAGACCTCCTGCCGCTGGCATCCGGCTCACCGAGTTCCATGCGTATGCACCTCAGTGCACGTACCCAGCCTTTTTCATCCCCGATCACCTCCACGGGATTGGTCAGCATATCGAAGATAATACCTTCCTGAATGGCATGGTGGACCTCCTCCCTGCGGGCAGGAAGTTCAGCCTCCGTACGCCGGTAAACAATATGGACCTCCGCACCGAGCCGCAAGGCAGTGCGGGCGGCATCCATGGCTACATTTCCGCCACCGACCACGCAGACCTTCCTCCCGGCATGGATTGGAGTGAGATAATCCTTGCGGAACGCCTTCATGAGATTGTTCCTGGTGAGGAATTCATTGGCCGAGAACACGCCGCAGAGATTCTCTCCCGGGATGCCCATGAATTTCGGGAGCCCGGCTCCGGTGCCTATGAACACAGCCTTGAAGCCCTCCTCGTCCATCAACCCGTCTATGGTGATGGTCTTGCCTATGATGACGTTGGTCTCTATCTTCACCCCCATTGCAGTAAGGGCATCGATCTCATGCTTGAGTACAGTATCCTTCGGCAGACGGAATTCCGGAATGCCGTATTGGAGCACACCTCCGGCCTTGTGCAGAGCCTCGAAAACAGTCACGTCATAGCCCCATCTGGCGAGGTCGCTGGCGCATGCCAGACCGGCCGGGCCGGAACCGATGACGGCTACTTTGCAGAGCCGCTGGCCGTCCTTTGCGGAGTCGGCAGAGCCGACCCCACCGCTGCACTTCGTTTGCGGTCCCCCCTCTTCCAGGCCGAGGGCGGCATGTCCGCAAAGGACGGCAGCGGCATCTGCCATACTGCCTTCACTGTTCTCGCGCAAATAATCAGCGACAAACCGCTCCAGTTTGCCTATTGCGACAGGCTCGCCCTTCACTCCGAGTATGCAGGATCCTTCGCACTGTGTCTCCTGCGGGCACACACGCCCGCAAACCGCAGGCAGAGAGGAATCCTGAGCGATGATCCCGGCTGCTGCCGCGATGTCCCCGTCCTTCACCTTTGCTATGAACTCCGGTATCTGCAGCCCTACCGGGCATGCCATGACACAGCGCGGATTCTTGCAGTGCAGGCAACGGGTAGCCTCCAGCATGGCCTCATCCTTATCATATCCGAAGCAGACTTCTTCGAAATTGGTGGCACGGACCTTCGGGTCCTGTTCCCTTACCGGGACTCTTGGAATTCTATTGACCATTTTCAACCTCTCCCTATTTTACATACATGATGGGCATTCTCTTCAGCCTCTTCTGCCTTATATTGGCCCTGACGGCGCATAGCCTCGTCGAAATCGACTTCGTAGCCGTCGAATTCAGGGCCCTCGACACATGCGAAACGGGTCTTCCCGCCTACGCTGACACGGCATGCACCGCACATACCCGTACCATCCACCATCAGAGTATTGAGGCTGACTATGGCAGGGATGCCGAGCTTCTTGCAGGTAAGCGTAGTGAACTTCATCATTATCATAGGGCCGATGATGACAGCCTGGGTATAGCTGCGGCCGTCTGCCACAACCTTCTCAAGCATATTGGTGCCCATACCATTGAAACCGGCAGACCCGTCATCCGTGCAGATGAAGAGATTGTCACAGACAGCAGCCATTTCCTCTGTGTATATCAGGAGGTCTTTGGTCTTGGCACCGATTATGACATCCACCGGAACCCCGTGCTCATGCAGCCATTTTGCCTGAGGGTACACAGGTGCCGTACCAAGTCCGCCGGCAATAAGGACATACCTCTGACCGGCAAGGACTTCCGGGCTCATGCTTACGAAATCCGAGGCCAGGCCAAGAGGACCGACCACATCGCTGAAGGCCTCGCCAACCTCAAGCGAGATGATATCCGAAGATGACGCTCCTATCTTCTGGGTAACTATGGTAACCGTACCTTCTTCCGCATCATAATCACTTATAGTCAGCGGTATGCGCTCTCCCTTCTCGTCCACGCGGACAATCAGGAACTGCCCCGGCCGGGCGGATGCCGCCAGCCTGGGTGCATCAACCTTCATCCGGCATATCGCCGGGGTCAACATCTCCTTGGTCAGAACTGTATACATATATTCTAAAATATCTTCAAAGATATATATTCGGAACAACAAAAAAAAGACGTGGATCTCCACGTCTTTCCTTTGTATCAGATCAATGACTAGAATTTGTAACGGAGGCCGAGAGCGGCGCCCGCCCCGTAGAAGCCATTGAGTCCCTCCGGACGGATAAGGCTGAACATCGGCCTCCAGTCAAGGGATATCTGGAGAGGGAACGAGAAGCAGTACTCAAGACCCACCTGTGCGCCTACGCCGAGGTTGAAACCGCTATAATCACCAACCCATGTGCCAAGCTGTGCGGCAGGACCGGCATAGAAACCGAAATTACCGTCACCTGCGATCATGAAATCGTATGCACCTGTGATGACAGCGGAACCGCCACCCTTGTTGCCCCACCAACCGAGGTCGAATTCACCGAAGTTTGAGCCGAAAGAATGCTGATATGAAAGCTCTCCGCCATAACCTGCACGAATACCGATCGCTCTAGGCTGAGCTGCTGAGACTGCTGCAAATGCTACAAGTGCAACAGCGATTGCAAGAAATTTTTTCATAATTCAATAAAAACTGTTTTACATTTCTTGATTCAAAGTTACTAAACTATTCCCGAAAAACCAAGGAAAGCCATTGCCATGATGCTTACCGTGATGAGCGCGATAGGCAGCCCCTTGAAAGATTTCGGCACGTCATTCATGGCCAGATGCTCACGCAGGCCGGCAAAGAGGATCATTGCAAGACCATATCCTATGGAAGTGGCAAGCGCATAGACCACAGCCTCTCCAAGTCCCAGCATGCGGGCCTCGGCTCCGAAGGTGAACTGCTTGGTGACCACGGTTATTGCTACACCGAGCACGGCACAGTTGGTAGTGATGAGCGGCAGGAAGATTCCAAGGGCCTGATAGAGGCTCGGGGAGATTTTCTTCAGCACGATTTCAACGACCTGCACAAGGGCTGCGATGACAAGTATGAACGCAATGGTCTGGAGGAAGGTCAGATCGATCCCGAACAGACCCGTCTCCATAAGGAGATACTTGTTGATGAGATATGTGACTACCGTTGCCAGGGTGATGACGAAGCATACCGCTCCGGACATGCCAGTGGCGGTGGAAAGCTTGTTGGATACACCCAGGAACGGACAGATGCCCAGGAACTGCGCCAGGAGGATATTATTGACGAATATCGCCGATATTATTATGATGAATATTTCCATGATGCGCTATGACTTTTTGAGATACTTGTTGAAAAGGACCATAAGATATCCGAGGACCATGAAGGCGCCCGGTGCCATCACGAATGCCAGGATACCGTCGCCGGCAATGAACTTCCAGCCGAAGACAGAGCCGCTGCCGAGTATCTCGCGGACCACACCGATGACCGTCAGGGACAGGGTGAAACCTATTCCTATTCCGAGCCCGTCAAGGGCTGAATCCAGCACGGTGTTCTTGTTGGCATAAGCCTCAGCCCTGCCGAGAACTATACAGTTGACGACAATAAGCGGTATGAAGAGACCGAGGGTGGCATACACATCAGGCACGAATGCCTGCATAAGCAGCTGCAGGGCCGTCACAAATGTCGCAATCACCACGATATAGACCGGGATATGCACCTTGTCGGGCACTATCGGAGCGATCAGGGAAATGAAGATGTTTGAAAGCACCAGCACGAACAATGTCGCAAGGCCCATCTCCAGACCGTTCATGGCAGAAGTGGTGGTGGCAAGCGTCGGACACATGCCGAGCACGAGCACGAAGGTAGGGTTATCCTTGACAAGACCCTTTGTTATCAATGACCATTTACTCATTGCCGCGTCCTCCGAAATTAGATTTCACAAAGTTGACTGCATTCTCCACAGCCTGCGTGTAAGCACGTGAAGTGATAGTGGAAGCCGTGATAGCATCAACGTCCCCGCCGTCCTTACTGACCTTGAAGACCCCGTTGAATCCCTTCCACTGCGACATGAAAGCCTCGTCGGTACGGCATTTGGCACCGAGGCCCGGAGTCTCGTTGCACTCAAGGACTGAAGTATTGTTAACCGTGCCGTCCGGAAGCACGCCCACCATAAGGGTAAGCGGTCCGCCGAATCCTATGACCGTTGATTTTACGGCATATGCGGCGATCGACCCGTCTGATGCCGTGGATTCGAAATATTCGTATTCGGTGCCGTCGAAGGAAAGGGTGGCGGCATCTGACAAGGTGCCTCCGTCAGGAAGCACCTGCCCTACAGATACCTCCAGGGCCTTCTTCGCGGCAGCCTTGATAGGCTCGCAGGTCACGGCATAGACAATACCGAGGATTGCTGAACACACGAGGCATACGCCCGCAAGGACGACAGCCATATTCTTAAGGTTTGATTGTGCTGCCATGACTATTTCCTCCCGTATTTTTTCTGGTGGAACGCCTTGTTGATGAGCGGCACCGCGCAGTTCATGATAAGTATTGCGAAGCTGACGCCTTCAGGATATGATCCGAAGTAGCGTATCATCATGACGATGAAACCTATTCCGATACCGTAGACCACTCCACCCCAATTGCTCATAGGGGATGTGACATAGTCAGTGGCCATGAAGAAGGAACCGAGGAGCAGGCCGCCGGTGAGGAGGTTGAATCCTGGACCGGTATACACCGAAGGATCGCACAGCCAGAAAATCCCGGCTATGGCAGCCACAGTGCCGAGTATCGAGAGCGGAATCCACGGCTTGACCACCCTGCGGACAAGCATATAAATGAATCCGGCGATAAGCGCTATCGCTGATATCTCACCTGCAGAGCCGCCTGTATCCATGAATAAACTGAGACTGTTCGGCTCGTAACCGAGTGCTATGAGTTCATCCATGCCGCCCTCGCAATACTTTCCGAGCAGGGTTGCTCCGGACACGGCGTCAGTGGCATGTATGAATCCCGGCGTAGCCGTCCAGTCAGTCATCTGCTGAGGGAATGAGATGAGCAGGAACACACGGGCCGTGATTGCAGGGTTGAAAACGTTCTGTCCAAGTCCTCCGAAGGTCATCTTCGCCACTCCGATCGCTATTATGGCACCTATTATCGCAATCCAGAAAGGTGTGCTGGAAGGAAGGTTGAGACACAGCAGGAGACCGGTCACGGCGGCTGAAAGGTCGCCTATGGTGGACGGCTTCTTGAGCATCCACCTTGTGATGGCCCACTCCAGAAGCACGCATGAAGCAACACTCACGGTCACAAGAAGCAGTTCGGACCAGCCGTAGAACAATATCGAAATGAGTTCCGCCGGAGCGAGAGCAATGAGCACATCCCTCATCAGCGACCTCGTCAAGACGGCCGAATGGATGTGCGGATTAGGTGAAACTATATATTTGTCCATAATCGTACTCAATTATTTTTGTGCTTTCCCTGCAGCCTCGGCAGCTGCCTTCGCAGCGGCGGCACGGGCACGTATGACACCCATCACCTGCCCTTTTGCAAGACGGATATAGTCAAGAAGCGGAATATTGGCAGGGCAGCTGTAGAGACAGCAGCCGCACTCTATGCAATCCTGGGCGGCATTCTCCTCGAGACCTTCGAGGTCCCCGGCCTTGAAGAGCCGGTTCAGGAGGAACGGTTCAAGGCCCATCGGACATGCATCGGCACATTTTCCACAACGTATGCACTGGGTCTGCTCCTTACGGGAAGTCGCAGCCGCTGAAAGGTAGAGCACGGAGGATGAACCCTTGACTGTAGCGGCATCTATATTGGCGATAGCCTTGCCCATCATAGGACCGCCGCTGATAAGCTTTGCAGCGCTCTCCGGGATACCGCCCGCCTGCTCGATGATAAAGGACAGAGGCATACCGATACGGAAGAGATAATTGTGCTGCCTGTCTGCAGGAAGGCAATCACCTGTAATGGTAAGGGTATTGGTAATGAGAGGCTTGTTCTTCTGAACGGCCTCATACACGGCAAGAGCGGTAGCGACATTCTGGACGACCGCGCCGACACTTATCGGAAGTCCGCCGGACTTCACCTGACGGTGCATCACGGCATCAATAAGCTGCTTCTCGCCTCCCTGCGGATAGCGTTTCTTCATGGAAACTACCTTCATGTCAGGATACCTGAGTTCAGCCACGGCCTTCTCCATCGCAGCGATGGCCTCCGGCTTGTTCTCCTCGATACCGATCACGCACCTGCATCCGCCAAGCACCTTCTGCATGATTGCAGCGCCGACCACGATCTCCTTCGTGCGCTCCAGCATTATACGGAAGTCGCTGGTCAGGAAAGGCTCGCACTCCGCACCATTGATGATGAGGCACTCGGCATTGCTTCCCGGAGCCGGATTAAGTTTGACATGGGTAGGGAAAGTGGCACCGCCGAGGCCCACGACACCGCACGCCTTGATACGGTCAAGAATAGCCTGACGGTCATCCGGAATCTCAGTGACGAGAGTATCGCTCAAGTCTATGGATTCATCCCAAGCATCCCCCTCCACAGCTATCTCGACATGCGTCATGCTATTGCCTGCCAGATCCTTGCGCGGGCCTATGGATTTGACAGTACCGGACACGGGAGAATGGACGAAAGCGGAAATGAACCCGCCCGGCTCGGCAATCACCTGGCCGACCTTCACAAAATCCCCGACGGCAACCAGAGGCTTCGCCGGAGCACCCAGATGCTGGGCCATGGAGACATAGACCGTCTTCGGAAGAGGAAGCACCTCGATTGCGCACTCACGCGCAAGTTTGCTGTCATGCGGATGGATACCGCCGATTGAAAAAGTAATCTTTCCCATAACTAATCCTCCTTCTTTTGCTC
>JAZRXV010000048.1:0-39124 GCA_045600405.1 Candidatus Cryptobacteroides sp. | reverse complement strand
CTGGGCGGTGGTGTCTGACGGCATGTCACCGAGATAAAGGTCTATATTGGAGCCGTCCTTTTTGCCTTTCGGGTCAGGGAGGTGGCACTGCATATGCGTGATGAGCGCGCCTTCCACTTCTTCGTATTCATCGATTTCGCTGGTCCAGCCTTCTGGGAGCGGGAGTGTTACCTGGTATTTCATATTTCAGAATCTGTTTTGAAAAGTTTGGTTTTAAATTTTATAGCAGATATTTTGATGATTTTTCTTGGATTTTGAAGGAACAATGGAGGTCCATTGTGACTGAAAAAGACGGGGAAAAGCGCAAAACAGATGCGTAAAAGAAAAATTGGAACATTTCAAAACAGGTTCTCAGTCGGTTGATATTTTCTTTATTTCCGTTTTGACATATTGTTTCAGTGCATCGCCCTTGGTTATGACGACTTCGCCGGGAAGCCCCATGACGAAGCGTCCCGCACCCATGACGTTGGATATGACAGTCTCCAGTATCCACTGCTCGTGCCATTTCCGTATGTCCTTCTCTGCGAGGGGGTATTCTTCGATGAGAAGGTTCTTTGCGAGGGTGGACATGCGCAGCCTTATTGTCTCGACGGGCTCTCCGCTCATCCTGAATATGTCCGTAGGCTGCCTGTGGTGCTGGCTTTCCATTGACCACGGCTCGTCGCTAAGGACCGTGACCTCATCTATGCGGGAGATCTTGAAGACTTTGTTCCTCCCATCCTCGAGGTCCAGCGCCCATACGTCTATGAAATTGGTGCTGAATGCGAACGGCTCCACGTGCCTGTCGCGGATGGATCCGGAGCTTCCCGATTCGTAATTGCGGAGGATCACACAGCACTTGCCGCGTATGGCGTTGGAAAGTGATTCTACGTTGGCTGCGTTGGATTTCCTGTCCACATATTCGGCTATGGTGGTCCTGTCATAGATTGAAGCCAGTTTGCGGTGGAGGTTGGCCTTGAGCATATTGGTGCTGTCCAGCCTGTCGATGAGGCTGTTGACTATGTATGCCTCTTCCTCGGAGAAATAGACAAGGTTCTCGAGGTTGGGGTACTTGCTGGACATCTCGGCTATGCGGAAGACGTCGCCGTGCACCTTCTCCACGACGAATCCGGCATCCTTGAAGGTGTCGATATACCTGTAGATCGTGCGTGGCGAGGTGTCCAGTTTGTCAGCCAGTTCCGCTATCGAGTAGTTGACAGTGCCGGACATCAGCTGCATAAGGCGCAGCACTCGTTCTATCTTGGGTTGGTCCATATATTCAAGAGCTAGTATTCGAGATGCATGTCGTCCAACCACAGCGTGCTGTCCGAAGAGCCGGTGAAATAGTCGCCGAGCATGCTGGATGCGCAGGATATGATAATGTGGGTAGGTACGCGTGAAGTTGATGTGTACTCAAGCGGGATGCGTACATCGGTCCATCCGTCCGTGCTGCTGTTGCTGATGTGGGTCCCGTATGCAATCACGGCTTCGCTGCGGCTGTCGAAGAAGGTCTCCTTCTTTGTGGTGTTGACCTGTACCGGGCTTTCCGGAGTGCCTCCGAACTTGTGGTAGTCCCAGTCTCCGAGGGCTATGAAAATCTGGCAGCGGTCCGGGTCTCCCTTTGCCACCGGAGCCCCGTCCGGATAGCCGTTGACATAATCTATCTTGCCGCAATTGTATTTCATCTTGAAGCACAGTGCGCGGGGACGCTGCGTGAACGGCCGCCCGAAATTGACTATGCCTCCGCTGGTGCCGACAAGTTCGGCGAATTCTCCGCTGAACAGATTCCCGGCGGCGAATTTGACGACCACATAACGCGAATTGAGCCTTGCCGAGGCACTGCCTTCTGCCTTTTCCGCAGTGTCCGGACTGCATATTATGCCGCTCTCTCCGACAGTGGTTGAGGCAACGTTGCCGGAATCCCACCATTTGCTGTTCCAGAGATCATGCGTCTTGTCGAACCAGGACTGGAATTTGGAGGATTCATCGTTGGAGAAAACTTCGAACCCAGGATTCGGCAGTTGGATTTCCGGACCGGTAGTGAAAGCATATATGCCGCTTTCGGAGGATCCGCTGTATGCGATGCATTCATATCCTGTTTCCGGATCCAGACCGTCCAGGCATGCGCGGAACGATCCCCCTTCCGTAATTATGTCTCCCTGCGGCACTTCTACCCACCCGGCATCCGCCGCTTTGCGGTAGCGGAATCCCATGTCTTGTCCGGCGACTCCTTCAGCCTTGACCCATGCCACCCGTGTCCATGCGTCAAGGGAGGTGATGTCGACGGATGCCGCCTTATGCTCCACATAGATAGTCCATTCATCGCTGCGGTTGAATGCCGTCATGGTGACAGTCCTTTCGTTACGGAAGTCGTGAACCGAGAGCATGTCCTCCGAATAGCTGCATCCGGCGGGGCCGAGTTTGCAGCTCAGCACCGTGATGTTTGAAAGGGATACGGAAGGGGAGACATATACCACCACGCGGCAGTTGGCCGCGTCTATGACGGTACTGCCGACCTGTCCCTTGACAGTGAAATAGCGCTCTATCTCCTGGGTGGCGCTCAAGGTCCAGTTGTAATCCTGGTATGTCGAGAGCGTGAACTGTTTCGGTGACGAGAGGTCCCATGTCCCGACGAGGGACGGATTGCAGACGGTCATATCTTCGGTAAAGACGACGTCCGTTACCCTGACGTTGCAGATGTCGGCCGTCTCCGGAAGGACTGCGTTTACGGTGCTGCTGACGGTGTTTATCTCGGTCGAGACCGCACCTTCGATATTCAGGGTCATTATGCCCGGGATGACGGTGGGATACGGTATGTCATTCTTGATGCAACCCTGGAACAGGATTGGCAGCAAGGCCAGCAGAGTAAGGTATCTTTTTGCGGTCATTCCGTTCTTGATTTAAAAATGATACGATATCCCGAAGTTGCAGTTCATGAGTTTCAGGCCGACGCCGCCTCCGAAAGAGCCGCGATCCCCTTCGCGGACGCCTTCTGTAAGGACTTCGGCTTTCGTATATGTAAGGTCTGCCATCCCCATTGACGCCTCCACGCTGACGAACGGCAGGATGTAGAGGATGAAACCCGGAGCGAAGGCGAGCTGAACCTGACGGGACTTGTTGCAGTCCCCGCCTCCCATGTCAAGCCGGTTGCTGCTGTATCCGAGCCGGAACTCGCAGAAAAAGCCGGCGGTGCCGCTCTTCTCGAGGCCTATGTAGTTGCGGTGGAAGATGTATGCTCCGCAAGAGGACCAGGAGAGGGACTGATCGGACAGGGACACTCCAAGATCCTTGCTCAGCAGGTTGAGGTCCACATTGCCAAGGTCGACAACGGCATTGTTATAGACGAAGCGCGCGCCGATGGAAGCGTTGTCCTTATATGCGTAGGACATCTGCGGGGCGATCCTGAACAGGGCTCCCGTTGCGTCAAGATTGTTGATGAGCAGCAGATATTCCGTGTTGGTGCTGTTGAGGTTGGCATATACCGCACTCAGTCCGCCCATGGTCTCGCCCTTGTAGACCACAGTATGCTTCTCGAATGCCCTGGTATGACGTGACGTGCCGCCGGCAGGTGTGGTGGCGCCGGCCTGGTGCGCTGACAATGCAGCCATGAGACATAGGGAAAGGATATATGGGAACGCTCTTTTCATCAGAAACTGTAATATACACCGATAGAAGGAGACAACAGATTGAGTGTATAGGAACCGGTGAAGGATCCCCTTGTGCCATCGGATACCTGATTGTGTATCTGCTTGCTGTGTGTGTAATCAATGCCGAAGATGCCCACGGATGCTCCCATGACGAGATGATTCGTGATGTAGGCTGAAAGTCCGGGATTGACTCCGAGAGAGACATCCCAGGATGTCTGGTATGTGCCTTTGATGCTCCCGTTCTGGCGGTCTGTGACCTTGCTCTGGCCTCCGGTAAGCTGCATCTGCGCATCCACGAACAGGGCGAAACGCCCCTGCTGTCCCAAAGTGAGGTATTTGCGGAATATGAACGCGCCGCCGTAGTTGTGCCCGATGTTGAAATAGTCCTCCACATCGATGGATGCCCCCATTGCCTCGAGAGCCGCAGAAGAGAGATCGAAGGATGCCCTTCTGTAAACCCCTGAGACCCCTATCGCCATGTCGTCCGCTATGGCATACAGGAAGGTCGGCTTTACTGATACATTGTATCCCGTGTTGTTTATGCCACCGATGACGGCCAGACGGTATTTGTCACCACTCTGTCCGGAGGCGGACGCGCTTCCTCCCAGTATCCATCCCCCCTTGCGGAGGAAAGGCTCTCCCTGAGCCTGCAGGGAAGTGATGCCGCGGTCATTCCTGTCCGCCCGTGCCGGAACGAGGCACAGGCAGACAAGTAGCGCCGACAGTATCACTCTGAATTTGTGCATTGCTATTCGTAGAGAAGTTCGAAATCGTCTATCCAAAGTTTGGCATCCTTGCAGCCGACAAAGTAATCACCGTACTTGCTGGAAGCGCAGGAAACGATTATATGTGTAGGCCACGCCTTAAGATTGGTATATTCAAGCGGTATGGTCACCTGCTGCCAGTCCGACCTTGACCCGGTGCCGTTCTCTTCCAGACAGCAGTATGCGATGGTTTCAGGAAGTTCCTGATACTTGTACAACGTGCTCTTGTTGCCGGTGTTCACCTGAACGGGGCTGTCTTGAGATCCCCCATATTTGCTGTAGCTCCAAGTGCCGAGAGCGACCTGAATGCTGAAAGAATCATAGTCATCCTTGGTAAGAGGACAACCAGAAGCAGTATTTGTCACCTTGCCTGCAGAGTATGAGTACCAGAAACGGACAGCTGTAGGCCGGGCGGTGAATGGCCGTCCGAAATTGACCTTGCCGTTGAGTCCGTCAAGACCGGCAAAAGACCCTGTGAACAGGTTGCCGGCGGCAAACTTCACCACAGCATAGGCCGATTCCAGTACGGCGCAACGAGTGGACCCGATGCCTGCAGGGACATCGGTCGATGAATTACATATCACATATCCGTAGCTGGCTGAAGCGGAATTGCCGCTGTCCCAGAACTTGGTCTGCAGTTCAGGATAAGAGGAAGACTTGTCATAGAAGCAATAGTATTTGTTGCCCTCATCATTGGACACGGTCTCGAAATTCCAGTTAGGAAGCTGCCTGGCTTCAGGGGTGGTGATTGTCATAGGGGATCCGACATCCTCACCGTCTATCACGAGTTTGTAGCTGTACTCCGTATTGCCGCTGAGGCCCTGGATAAGTGCGGAATATACACCCTCGGAGTCCCGTGTGGCGTCAACGGTGGTCCAGTCGGTGCCATTGCCGGAATATGCGAACTTGATGACGGTCGGATCGGTGTACTCGGTCTCATCGACATCTGCATGGATGGTGGCGTGCCCGGCCCATATCTCGTATTTCTGTGACTTGGACAAACCGGTTGAGACAGGTTCGAACACGACAATGTCGCTGATGACATCGACGCTGTAGTCCACGTTGAGTTCGAAACTGAGATCGCCTTCCTTGACAGTGAACTTAGGAGCCATTGTGTAGATTTTTCCTCCTTCTACAGAGGCTATCGTACCGGATTTTGAGAAGCTGGAACCGTCCTTGGCAAGTGTGCCGGAGAATGTCCAGTAAAGTGAAGGTTCGAATCCGGACGGGAGGAAGTAACCCTCGCTGCCGGATCTGGATGCATCATATGCGAGCTGCTGTGCGGCATCGCTGTCGCTGAGGCCGATGGTGAAAGTGTATCCGGAGTTGAAGTTATCTGCAACGCTTCCGTCAAAAGTGACCTTTGTGATGACATTGCTTACACCGGCATTCACAGTGACAGAAGTGTTGACACCCGGCACTACAGTGAAAGCAGTGGAGCCTTTGTAGCTCTTCTGCTCCCAGGAAGCCGCTGCGGGAGCTGCCTTTGATATCTCGCCGGCCTCGACATCTACGCGGTACGACTCGGCCGGGAGATAGATGACTGACGGTGCGGAACCGTAAGTATACTCGCGGATGAGACCGGAGAAGTCAGCCATATATATCTTCACTGATGCAGTGTTGAGGAGCTGCTCGTCGGACATTGCCGCCTTGGTGCCGTCGATATTGACACCGAGGCTGATGGAACCTTCTCCATCTGTTGAAGTATCAGTAGAGATGCGAGAGCATGAAAATGCTGACAATATTACTGCAATTGCAGCGATGGCATAAATCTTTTTCATATTCCTTCCCTCTATTATTCTACCACAAGAATTATTGAAATATCCTTCTTGCATCCCGTCTGGTCAGTGACGTGCATTGTGAAGGTGTGTTCACCTTTAAATGCTAGCAGAGGAACCTGGGCATCGCTCAGGTCAAAAGCGATTTCGGTCTGGTTTTTGACTGCGTCTCCGTAAGGGAATGGCAGGATTTCAGAGAACACCGCCTTAGCCCCGTCACTAGGATTGACCAGATCTAGGACATTACTTCCATTATTGATATCACCGACAGCGCCGACAAATACAGAACTGGTAGAACCAACCTCCACCGTGAACTTCTTCACCTTGTTAGGGACTGTCGCCTTCATTGTGAGTACAAAAGGATTGCCTTTTGCAGGGACGGCAATCGGCTTGGAGATATCGAAGGAGCAGGTGCTCTCCAGCTTGATGCCACCGTCGCCCTGAGGTGCGTTCGGATCATCGCCTTTGATTGTCTCGTCTCCGTCTACGTCGTTGCCGAGTTCCACATCCTCCACGAAATCGTCGATGGTGATGATGAATGAAGCGGACCCTTCGGTATCTTCTTTCTTGACGAACTTGATCTGATGCCATGTCTTCGGGGCGATACCGGTGAAGACCTTGGTCATCTTCTGGCTCTTTCCGCTTATGGATCCCTTGAACGTCACTTCCATCGTGGTGTTGGAGCCGTTGTTGACGGCGAAATATCCGGCGCTCTGCTCGTAGCTCGGACTGCCTGAATTGTAGTCGAGAGCATATGAGAGGGGATATCCGGATGTCACCGTGACCGTGGCATTGCCGTTGCCGGTGACCATGTCGAGGAAGTCATCGTTATATGATACGGTAACCTTTGTCTGAAGCAGGGTGCAGGTCAGTGTGCCGATCTCGGTGACGCCACCGGAGATGATGCTGAATTCCTTCTCCGCGCCATAGACCGGACGCTCGAATTCCGCTGCCGGCACTTCTGTGGATGTGGAGCGGGCTTCAAGACGGTAACTGCCTGCAGGCAGAGAAATCTTGCCTCCGTCCGTTACAACCTTCCCGTAAGTGGTGGACACGGCGAGCTCGTCTTCTGCATTATAAATGAAAATGGAATAGTTGTCGTCCGCCGGAGCGGTTGCTTTGGTCACCACGTCATCGTCTGTCATAAGGTTGAAACCGGTGAAGGACAGATAGCCGTCAGACGTCATGTCATCCCCTGTGCGGGAGCATCCTGTCAAGGCCGCCAGTGCGGCCAGTGCGATGATTATATTTTTTTTCATATCTACAATCCTCAGTTAAGTTCTATTTCTCCAAGATCGACGGTGTCCACCGTATCGTTGAATGTTATGGTTACGGTGACTCCACCTATGGACGAAGCATCGAATTTCAGCGTGTAGCAGGTCGCAGCCTTGAGGCTGTCGTATTCCTTCTGGCCGAATGTCTGCGTGCTCCCTCCCTGATTGACGAGGGTGCCGGAAATGCTGAATTTGTAGGCATCCATGAAGATTGGGGCAGTCTCTGACAGGGAGAAGGTGTTGCCGGCCCCTGTATTGACAGAGAAGTCATAACTCGTGAAATAGTGCTTGAAATTATCCGTGCAGACCAGTTTTACGATGCAGTTGCCAAGTTTGACCGGGATGGTGACTTCCTTCGGTGTGGCATCGGTGATGCTGAATGATGCTTCTCCGCAGAAATATGGCTTGTCCACGCCTTCGGTGGAGGCGCTCCCGTAAACCGCGCTGACTTTGTAGCTGCCGACTGCAAGAGGGGTTGTGGCGTTCCATTCGGAAAGTTCACCTTCCCATACAGTCTCTGATGATGAATTCTTAAGGGTAATGGTGAAATCGGCTGCTGCCGGGACTGTGGTGTAGTCTCCTACTTGACTTTTCGTCATATCGGTGATTTCGTCCGTAGTGCCCGAAATACCGAAGCTGACACCGCCGCACGGGACGTCTGCCTTCCTGCAGGAGGCCAGCGCCAGTACGGATAAAGCCAGAATTGCTGTAATCGTTTTTCTCATAATCCTTTATTGTGTTTTTCTTTAATTTCATTGTGCCACCTGGACCTTTACGTTGTCCAGATAGAACCAGGAGGTGGAGTTTCCTGCCAATGCCGGTTTGGAATCCATGTGGCTCTTCCAACTGATCCTTACGGTATTGCCTGCCGGTACGGACGGCACCGTGACGGCACCGTGGTACGGCGTGGTCCAGTCAGTGCCATATTCGGAGGCGGATATGTGTATGGTAGGGGAACCTTCGAATGTGCCGTCCGTGGCACCGCTGCTATATTTGTCCGTGGAAGTGACATATCCCAGGCTTATGGTCTGTCCGAGAATGTCGGAGTCGCTGAGGCCATTGCCGTTGCCTCCGTAGTCGAAGGAGACCTTGAGGCTGACCGGAGACTTGATGGTCGCTATCGGGGCTGATTCCATGCGGGAATCGTATAGGGCTTCAACCCACAAACCCGTCTCGCGGCGGCAGGCAAGCCTGACCATGCTGCCTGCGGATGCTCCGATGCGGCCTCCGCTCCAACCATTAAGGAACGGACCATATGCGGACATGGATCCCGTACTGGAGGTCTTGTATTTGTCATCCGAACTGAATGACGGTACTACGGAGAAATCCTCATCCAGAAGATATGGTGCCGTAAGAGATACGTTGCTGACCGTTCCGGAGACCGTTGACGGGGTCACGTTCTGGTAGGCCAGCACGTGGTCGGAGTCGTATGCAACCTGCACGGTCTGCCCGTTGAATGCACGGAACGCCGCTTCGTCTTCGAACTGGATCCTAATCTGCGTGCCGACGGCTATGTCGCCACCCGGTTCGTAAACATATTCGTTGGAACCTCCGTCGGAGAAGACGCATCCGCTTGGTGCGGTGAATGTAATCTTCCTGACAGGCTCGCCGATATTGTTTGCAACAAGATTGAAATAAAGACAGAAGATAGGCTTGATGTCCTTGACGGTCAGTTTTACGGCCGTGGCATGGCCGCTTTTGAAGTCCCTGCCGTTCAGACTGATAGCCTCGACTGAGGCTTTCCAACTTTCGGAATACATAGTGATGTCCATTACATCTCCGTCGGAAGCGGTGAACGGTGCAACGGCGGCACAGGCGTAGTCCCGTGCTGTCTCTGTCGAAGGGCCTATCGGACGGTCCAGGTTGAGGGACAGGCTGGATGAGCCGTCCGTGAGTTCGAGCGTGGATTCCGGGTCGGTGATGTCATATTCCAGGTTGCCGCATACCGGAACGGGCATCTGAACGTCGATGCGCTGTATGTCTTCTCCGTTGAGCCCGTTGCTGCCTTCGGGCAGATAGAAGCGCAACAGGTGGATCAGATGCTTCATTGATACGCGGAGCGTCGAATAGTCCTCTGCTGCGGGGATTGTGGTGAGGGGACCGGATACGGCCGGTGCCGAGACCATGATGTCAGCCCCTCCGGAAGCCCTTCCGTTCTGGACTGAAGGCAGGATGCAGGACACTCTCGTGCCTGAAACCGATACCGGCTCGGGATAGCATGCTATGTATTCGTACTCATCTTCCGGCATTGGCTGCGGTAGGGTTGCGGTGAATGCCGCCATATCGTTGTCCGTTCCTCCGTAGAGTTTGAACTGCTGCCCGGACAGAGTCCAGGACCCGGAAGAGTTGCGGGCGAAAAGGCTCACTTTGTCTCCCTCGGTCCATTCCGCCGAAAGACCGTCATCGTTGATCTGCGAACGGGTGACTGTGCCGCCCGCGTAAAATCCTACGGTTACAGGGCCGTGTGGGGCTGTAACCGATAATTCTGTGCAGGAAAACGAAAAGAGTGACGCGATGACCAGCGCCAGAATAGTGATGAAATATTTAACTCTTTCCGTCAAGATTTTTCAAATAATTCGTCTAAGGTACGAAAAAATGAACGAAATGGAAAATTCCCATTACCCGGAAAGATGGCCGGTGAATTATCGGCTGTCGATATTGTGGAGCATAGGGGGATCGAACCCCTGACCTTAAGATTGCGAACCTTACGCTCTACCAACTGAGCTAATACCCCGTTCAACTGCCTGCAAAATTACATATTTTTTTGTAAAAATATTAACTTTGGGAGGTATATTGAATCGTGATGACACCATTCCTCCAACAAGTAGCCTGGCATTATCTGGAATCCTCTTTCAAGGAGGATCTTGTATTCATTTTCCCGAACAGGCGTTCGCTTGTCTTTTTCAGGAAGTATTTCGGCGAGGCCGTGTGCAATGCCGCATTCCTCCCTGATTCAAGCATACTGGAGCCCCGTATGCTGACCGTGAGCGACTTCTTCAGCCGCGCTACCGGCAAATCCACCATGGACAAGGTGTCCCTGCTTGTGGACCTGTACGAATGTTACAGCAAACTGGACAAGAGCGGGGAGACCCTGGACAATTTCATCTACTGGGGTGATGTCATACTGTCCGATTTCGATGACGTGGACAAATACCTTGTCAACGCAGCGGATTTATATACCGACATCGCTGACTTCAAGTCCATGAAGGATGATTTCTCATACCTTACAGAGGAGCAGAGGGCTGCGATAGCCAGGCTTGCATCGCATTTCAGCACCGGAGAGGTCATCGGCGTGAAGCGGAATTTCCTGACGATATGGGAAATCATGCTGCCGCTGTACCGGGATTTCCGGGCAGTGCTGTTGTCCAAGGGTACGGCATACGAGGGTATGCTTTACCGCGATCTGGCAGACCGTCTCAAGAGCGAAAGCGTCTCCGACATACTCGGCCCTGTATTCGGGCGGGGAGCAAGATATGTGTTCGTCGGCCTGAATGCGCTCAACGAGTGCGAGAGGACAGTTATGGACAGGATGAGGGATGCAGGGCTGGCCGAGTTCTGCTGGGACTTTTCCGGTGACATGATCACCGATCCGAAAAACATCTCTTCACATTTCATGGCAGGAAACCTGGCTCGTTATCCCAATGCCTTCAAGCCGGATCCGGAGGGAGTGGGGAAGCCTGGAATCCATGTGATAAGTGTGCCATCCGCTACGGGGCAGGCGAAGATCCTGCCTGAGATCCTGACGGACGTGCCTGCGGAGGAAAGAGGTCTTGATTTTGCGGTCGTGCTTCCTGACGAAAGCATGTTGATGACTGTCCTTAACAGCATACCGGCTGGAAAGGACGTTCCCGGCAGCGTTGACAGCATAAACGTGACTATGGGTTATCCTCTCTCATCCAGCGAATTCCATGCATTTATGAGAGACGTCCTGGCTCTGCAGATGCACATACGCTACAAGGACGGCAAGTGCTTCTTCTATCATAAACAGGTCAATTCCCTGTTCTCGAGCGGTATACTGAAGCAGGTCATGGGAGAGGATGAGAGGACGATAGCGGCCGATATCAAGGGAAAGGCGAAATACTATATCCCGCAGGAGGATTTCGGGTCAGGAGCCCTTTTCTCTTTGATTTTTTCTCCTGTGGACAAGGATATGTCAATGGCGGATGAAAGCCAGATACGGGCATTGGCCGGATATCAGCTGGATGTCATATCCGCAGTCGCTTCCAGACTTGGGGAAGGCTCGGACCTGCATCTGGAATGTGCCCGCAGGTATTACCGGGCCGTCAATGTCCTCAAGGACAAGGATCTCAGGATAAATCCTCAGACATGGGGACACCTTGTGGCACAGACGATGAATTCCGTCTCCGTGCCTTTCGAGGGAGAGCCTCTGGGTGGCCTTCAGGTCATGGGACCTCTGGAGACCAGGGCGCTGGATTTCAAGCGCCTGGTTATAATGAACGCAAGCGAGGGCGTGTTCCCGCGCCGCAGTGTAAGTTCATCGTTCATCCCTCCTGAGATGCGCACGGCCTTCGGGCTGCCTGCCTATGAGTATCAGGATGCCGTGTGGGCGTATTATTTCTACAGGATGATATCCCGCGCACAGGAGGTATGGATGATATATGACTCGCGGACGGAAGGCCTCAACAGCGGGGAGGAAAGCCGGTATATCAAGCAGCTGCGCTATCTTTATCCTGACAAATGCGTATTCGACGAATGTGTGGCGAAGGCCGGGGTGTCGAATCCTGTCTCGGATGAAGCCATCCCGAAGACTGAAGAGGATATCGAAAAGATAAGGAACGGTGTGCTCTCCGCCAGCTCTGTCCAGAAATACATCAGTTGTCCGGCAAGTTTCTATTACTATGCGGTAAAGGGTCTGAAGACTGATAATGAAGTCCATGAGAATCTTGACCCCGGAATGCTCGGCAATGTCTGTCATGACACTTTGCAGGCCTTGTACAGCGGGGAGGAGGCTATGAAGAGGGAGGATTTCTTCGACAAGAGGGACAAACGCAGCAATTGGGAGAACAGTCCTCATCTCGATGTCATAACCAAAGAGTATCTGGAAGGGTGGAAACTCAGGAAGGATGAGATCCGTGCCAAGGTGATGTCCGTGATAAAGAGCCAGATACATGGCATAGAGGTTACCGGACGCAACCTTGTGTCAGCGGACATCGCGATGAGCTATATCATGCAGGTCATCGATCTGGACATAAAGCTGATCGAATCCCATGGCCCTATCCGTATCCTGGGTCTGGAGAAAGCTTATCCTCCGGTGGAGATATGCGGGCACAGGTTCTTCGGGTATATAGACAGATTGGATTCGTTCGCGGATGGCATGATACGCATAGTGGACTACAAGACCGGTTCGGACAATCCGGCGGTCCTTGCGGTGGACGAACCGGAGAAACTCGCCGCCCAGCTTTTCTCGGCATCCACGGCGCATGCCGTGAAGGCGGCATTCCAGTTCTATGTATATGACAAGTTCGTGATGTCGGACAGCCGGTGGGCCGGAAGGGAGATATATAACTCCATGTATGCTCTATCCGACATTTTTACGGGCAGTGTCACCGTCAATCCCGTGTCCGCAGGCTTCATGGATGCCGTTGACGGCCGGCTCGGAAGGCTTATTGCGGAGATGGAGGATCCCGATGTCCCATTCTCCAGGACCACAGACAGAAAGACATGCCGGTATTGTGACTACAGGCTTCTGTGCGGCAAATCTCCGGAAAAAAGATGAGTATGGAAAAGAATCTCGAGACTGCTCTGAACGATATAAGAAGAAACGGAGGCGTAGAGCTCATGAAGGCGTCCGCCGGTTCTGGCAAGACCTATTCACTGGCAAGGGAGTATATCAGGCTCCTTTTCGAAGACAGGGATCCGTATGCTTACCGTCATATACTTGCAGTGACCTTCACCAACAAGGCCACGGGTGAAATGAAATCGAGGATCATAGAGGAACTTGACACACTTGCCTGCCGTACCCGGAAATCCCCGTATCTGGACTACCTGATGGACAAGTGCTCTTTCGCCAAGCCTGAGGACCTTGCCGCCGCTTCCAGGACTATGCTCTCCAATATACTGGGCGACTACGGCTCCTTCCATGTCAGTACCATAGACACTTTCTTCCAGAAGGCGCTGCGTGCATTCTCCCATGAGATAGGGCAGGTCGGGGAATACCAGATCGACCTTGACCGCAATTCCCTTGTCAGAGAAGCTGCCGACAGGGTTCTTGACTCTCTGACCGAAGATGATGACAAACTGCTGAAGTGGCTGTCGGAATCCTCGATAGAGCAGATCAAAGGCGGGAACGGATACAATATGGAGCGGGTGCTCGGTGAGTTTGCGGAAGGTTATATGTCCGACTCTTTCAAGCGGAAATCGGCTTCTCTCGGGATGGACGGGGACAAGGCTTTCTCCGAAGAGAATCTTGGTGCGTTGAAGGAGATATGCCGCAGGATCATTGATGATTATCGTAATGGACTGTCGGATGCGGTGACTTCCGCAAGGGATTATTTCAAACCGCTGAAGGATGTGAAGGTCTATGCCGCACTGGACAAGATAGACGGATTCGACCATAAAGGTGTCATTGCCTTCAAGGAAATGAAGACCCTGTTCTCTGCCGCTGAGGACGGGGCGAATGCATTCAAGGCGACAGTGAAGAAATGCTATGGGCGTGCCGAATTCGACGGGGCTCAGGCTGTCTGTGCAGCCGTCACGGACTTTGCCGGAAGGGCTCTGGCAATAAGGAACACCGCTTGTCTCCTGCTTGGCCAGATATATGTATTCCGTGTCGCCGATGCGCTTGACAAGGCATTCAATGCCCTGCTTAAGGAGAAAAACGTGCTGAGCCTGGATGATACCAACAGTATCCTCCATGACATTATCGGCGGCACCGATGCTCCTTTCATATACGAGAAGCTCGGAGTCAGGTTCAACCATTTCCTTCTTGATGAGTTCCAGGATACAGCCGGGGTGCAATGGGAGAATTTCCTGCCTCTGCTCCGCAACAGCATCGCTGAAGGTTGCTACAATCTGATTGTAGGAGACGTCAAGCAGAGCATATACCGCTGGCGCAATACGGACTGGCGGATTCTGGATTCAAGGGTTGACGAAGAACTCGGGCGTGTGGTTGTCAATCCGCTTGATGTCAACTGGAGGAGCGCCGAAAATATCGTGAATTTCAACAATCTTTTCTATAAGGAACTCAGCCGGCGTATGGATGCCCGGCTGGGGACCGGCCTGCTGACCCGCATCTATTCGGATGTGGAGCAGAAAGTATCGGGCAAAATCAAGGTGCCGGGGTATGTCGAGGCCATATTCTGCGGGAAGGATGAAATAGTTGACAATGCCGTGAAAGCCGTGGTCGAGGCCCGGGATGAGCTCGGTTTCTCCCTGAAGGATATTGCAGTCATAGTCAGGACTAATGCCCAGGGCGGTAATGTGGCCAAGGCGCTCATCGATTCGGGGATAGATGTCGTCACGAACGACTCTCTGAAAATAAGTTCCTGCGCCACGGTCAGGAAACTTGTGTCCTGTATGTACAGGTTTGACAACCCCGATGATGAGATCAACTCGTTCTATGCGGGTGATTTCTCTGCGGAATCAGTGGAGAATGCCGATTCGCTGATGGACATAGCCGAAAGCATATTGTCAACGATAGGGTACGAGGATGATGATGCTCCTTATATTTTTGCTTTCCTGGACCTTCTCCGCGATTTTGTGGACAGGAACGGTAATTCCCTCAATTCTTTTCTCCGGTACTGGGAAGAGGATGGCGCCTCCGGGAACATCTCGTCCCCTGACGGAGCGGATGCCGTGACCGTCATTACAATACACAAGGTGAAAGGGCTTGACTATCCGTATGTTGTGCTGCCATTCCCGCCGAAAGGCGGTTTCATGAAGCCGGATGCACGGTATTGGGAGTGTCCGGATGTGTCCGGAACCGATTTTGAGCATGTGGAGAAAGCCTTGTACCGGGTTCCGTTGACGGAAACGTCCAGGGATACCCTGTTCGAAGGGAACTATCTGGAGGAGCAGCGCATGTCCTTCGTTGACAATGCCAACCTCTGGTATGTGGCCATGACAAGGGCATCGCAGGCCATGTGCCTTGTGGGGCCGGCACCGTCGGCAACGCTTCTGAAGGAATATTTTCCTGGAAACGATCAGGAAGATGCCGTCTGGTCCCAGTTCCAGTCGATTTCCGATGCTCTGTACATGTATGTGAACGGAAAATCGTCGGTCTTCTGCCGCATCAGCGCTGAAGACGGCGTCGAACGGTTCATTTTCGGAGAAAAGTCCCCGAAATGGGTCAAGCCGGGAGAGGAGAAAACGGTCAGGACCATGAACCTCCGGTACACGTCATATTCTTCACCGGAGCATAGGAATCGCCTCAGGGTGAGTGCGGAATCGCGTGATTTCTTCAACGGCGAAGGTCAGGCCGGCATCTCTGCATCCAGACGTATCCGCGGTACGGTGATACATGGTATAATGGAGAATGTAAATGTGCCTGAGGACCTTCCGGCAGCGGTGGCGAAGGCCGTGGAATGCGGCGACCTTGACAGGGAGGCAGCCGGTGCAATACAGTCCATGCTGCAGGATGCGATAGCTTCCGTAGCCCATATGGGCTGGTTTGACAAGGATGCCGCGGATGTCATCAACGAACGCAATGTCATCGATACTTCCAGCGGGCTTGTCAACCGTCCGGACAGGGTCGTTGTCAAGGACGGGAAGGTGGAAATAATAGATTACAAGACCGGCCGCGAGGAGGATGCATACGGAAAGCAATTGCTGCGATATGCAGAGTCATACAGGAAACGCGGGTACAGCGACGTGCGGGCATATATCTGGTATATAAATGAGAAAGACGGTATCAGAGAAGTCACCGGTCTGCTGTGATGTCCTGCTTGTAGGGACGATGGGAGAGACGGGGCCTGTGGCTGCGGCTTCACTGGAAAGTCATGGCCTTCATGTCGTGCGAGTGGAGTTCCTGCAGAATGTATTCCACGATGAATGGGGGTACAGACGTGCTGTGACCAATGCTTTGCGTGAATGGCGTCCTTCTCTGATTATGCCGGTAGGCAACAGCCTTGCGCTTTCCCGTTTCAGGATCGGGATCCCGGAGGGCATCAGGGTGGCAGTCGAGTCCGAAGACAAGGTGAGACTGCTTGACAGCAAAGTGGCCTCCAGTGCTCTTGCATCCGAACTTGGTGTGCCTCAGCCTCATATGTTCGCCAGCGTGGACGAGGTGGGGGACGGACAGGTGGTTTTCAAAAGGGACGTTTCCTTTGGCGGGCATGGTGTCCATCTGCCATGGACAAAGAAATCTCTTATGCACCTTATCGAGCATCAGAGCCCTGGTGAACCTTATCTGATTGAGGAATATATCGAAGGAACCGATTACAGCGTGGATGCCGTCAGATGGAATGACACTTTCCGTGCTTCATGTTACAGGACTTTGTCCCAGAACGGTCTCGGACCTTCGTCATCAAGGGAACTGGTGGATTTCCCGGAGATCGGGTCATATGCAAGGCTCATGCTGGACCATATCGGGTACAATGGCGTATGCGGTTTCGATTTCAGGGTTGATGCTTCGGGGAAACCCTATTTTCTGGAATGTAATCCCCGTTTCACGGGAGGCCTTGCTACCCAGGTGGAGGCGGGCTTCGATATTCCGTGGATGTTGTGGAAATGTTATATGCAGATATGATAGAATTGGGAATAAAAGGACATCAGGAAGATGTTGTGACAGCTGACAAACTGGCACAGAATGTCGGCTCAGGCAAGGTCAAGGTTCTTGCTACGGTAATGATGATAGCCCTTATGGAAAAGACCGCGCTGCTCAGCGTGGAGCCTTTCCTGGAGGAGGGCCAGGGGACGGTAGGTACAAGGGTGGATGTGTCGCATTGCAGTTCCACTCCTCTTGGAATGAAGTTCAGCGTTGACAGCGAACTTGTCGAGGTGGACCGCCGCCGTCTGGTGTTCAAGGTTGCAGCCTATGACGAGCGCGGCCTGATAGGTGAGGGCACCCACGAGCGCTTCATTATCGACAATGAGCGCTTCCAGGCCAAGACGGACACAAAATAAAGATACTCCTATTCGTTGGCCAGCTGGTAGAATGACTGGGCTTCAAGTTTCCGGGGCTCGGAGAACTGTTCCATCGGAGTCTCGGTATAGTGTCCCTCTGCGTCCTTTTCTACTGAGAACTGCTTGACCTGGCGTACAGGGGAGAGTACAGTGAGAATGCCGTCCGCATAGTATCCGAGGTCCTGATAAGTGGCCATGAATGCCCTTTCCCTGAAATCGGGTGAGAGGATGTCCTGACCGTTGAACGGGGCGTCGTAACTGAAGCCCAGCAGCGAGAACAGGGTAGGCATCAGGTCGATCTGCGAGCATACCTTGTCAATGTGCCGCGGCTCGATGAATCCCGGGGCGTATATGATGGCAGGGATGTGGTATCCGTCCAGAGGAATGCTGGTCCTGCCCGCGCTCGACGCGCAGTGGTCGGCGAGTATCACGAAGACCGTATCATCGAACCAGGACTTTTTCGAAGCGTCGGATATGAATTTGCCTATGGCATAATCCGTATATTTGACCGCAGCCTTGCGGGTCATGGGGTTCCCTTCCACTTCGATGCGGCCATCGGGATAAGTGAAAGGCCTGTGGTTGCTTATGGTCATTATATGGGTGAAGAACGGCTTCCCGCTTGCGGCCTGTGCGTCAAGATGTTTCAGGCTGACATTGTAGCTGTCCTCATCGCATGTGCCCCATATGTTGTCGAAGGTTATCTCTTCAGGCAGGAACTTGTTCTTGTCCAGAATGGTGTAGCCGTTGCCTCCGAAGAATGCCTCCATGTTGTCGAAATAGCTGAAGCCTCCGTACACGAAGGTTGTACTGTACTCCTTGTCGCGCAGGATGTTGCCTATGGTGAACAGGCCGGCATTGTCAGGCCTTTTGATGATGCTTTCACCTGCTGCCGGCGGTACGCATAGCGTAACGGCTTCAAGTCCGCGTACCGTGCGGTTGCCGGTGGCGAAGAAATTGTCAAAACATATGCCTTTTGCAGCAAGGGAGTCAAGGTTCGGTGTGATGCCGTCGGTGCTGCCGAATGTGCCCATGAATTCGGCGCTTAGGCTCTCGATGGTTATCAGGACGATATTCTTCCTGCATTCCACCGCACTGCTGTCTGCGATATGCCGTATGCCTTCGGAGTCCATGCCGCAAAGGGACTGCACGGTAGCCACGGCTTTGTCCTGCGGTATCACCTCGTAGAACTGAGTGTACTCAAGTTCGTTGCTGTTGTATGCCTCCAGGAAGTCCCAGCAGCCGTTTTCCTGCAATTCCTTCTCGTATATGTTGCCCGATCCCCCCGGATTGAAATATCCCCAGTGCAGCCATTTGATACTGCAGAAGCATCCGACCGCAAGCAGCAGGAGCGCAAGCAGCCATCGTCTGCCGCTTCCTATCCCGGCGTGACTGACATCGCGTCCGCGGAGCATGATTGCGCATACGAGTGCCGCCAGCAGCAGGACTCCGAGAAGTATAGGTATCATAGGGTATGACTGGAAGATGTTGCCTATGACCTCGTTGGTATAGACAAGGTAATCGACCGCTATGAAATTGTAGCGCACTCCTATCTCATCCCAGAATACAGATTCGCTGATGGCATTGAGGATGAGCAGGAAGGCGTAGAGCATCATGATAAAGTAGATGAATACCCGGCGCCAGCCGGCCCTGATTTTCGGTATGAATACCTTGAGCAGGAAACAGCCGGTGATGAGCAGCAGCAACGCGTTTGCGATGCCCGGCACTACTCCGGCGTATTCGTCGGTAATGTCGTTGAAACACACGACATAGACAGTAAGCGCCACAAGCAGTCCTCCGAGGATCCAGACATACGGCCTGTCATATTTCCTGTCGGTGAAGAAGGAGTAGATGATGAAGGCGGGTATGAGGGCGAGGGTGGCGAAGGCCAGGTCGTTGACGAACCCTATGCCGAACACCTTCAGCCATGTCAGTGCCGTGAAATCCGACGTAACTGTCATAGGATGGCATATCAGTATGATTCTGACAATGATGCCGATGATGACCGAATAGATATAGAACCTCGGCACATAGAAGCCGAACCAGTCCTTTACGCTTTTTTTCTCTTTCATTTCTCCGGAGCTATTATCCTGATTGCAGACGGTATGACCCTGATGTCGAGGGGAGCGGCGAAACTGCACGGGTCTCCGTCATAGTGTGCAATGAATTCCCCTTGTTTCTCTATATGTATTTCCTTGCCCTTGAGGCATATTGCCTTGCTGCATCTATGCAGTCGTCCCGTCATGAGTTTCAATGCTATTCCAGGAATGTCCAAGGTCCTGAAGGGCTTTATGACAGTGATGTCGAGAAGACCGTCCGATGCGTCGGCAAGAGGCGTAATGCGTGCATTGTTGCCCCATTGGTCCGAATTGCCTATCGAGATCAAAGCGGCCTGGCAGCTCATGCTCCTGCCGTCGACGGTGATGTCGTAGTTTTCGAAGGTGAACCCTTTCCATGTCTTCAGGGCTTCCGCTATATAGGTCTTGAGGCCGCGTGAGCCGGATGCCGCAAATCTGTAACTGACGATGGCATCGAGCCCCGTGCCGCATATGCTGAAGAATTCCCTTCCGTTGATGAGACCGCAGTCCAGTGTACGTTCTGCGCCGTCGTTCAGGTTCCTGACCGCCTTCCGCGGGTTGCGGCTTATTCCAAGGTGCAGGGCGAGGCCGTCCCCGCTGCCGCATGGGATGAGGGCGAATGTCTTTCCGCTTCCAAGCAGTCCCCGTGCCACCTCGTTGAGGGTGCCGTCACCACCTACGGCGCATACGATGTCCGCCGTGCTTTCCCTGGCGAGTTCCGTTGCATGTCCCGGGCCTGATGTATACAGGTAGTTCCACTTGAATCTTTCCCTGTCAAGTTCCTTTTCTATTATTCCAACGACTTTCTTTTTGTCCCTGGCACCTGAGATGGGGTTGATTATGAAATCAATTCGCTTCATGTATGCAAAAGTACAACATTATGTCGAATTTGACTACCTTTACATCATGGCTTTCAAAACGGAGGATATTGTTTTTGACGGCAAGCCCGTCTATTGTTTCCGTGGCAGGGATATCCTGCTGCATGATGATGGAACTCCTGCAGGCGATGACTGTCTGTCTGCCTTATCGGTGTCATCGGCCCTGGAGGATACTATGTCGGGCATCTGTGCCGTCGAACTGTCTCCGGATACATCAGTACCCGGGGGATGCCGGTTCCTCCCGTTGAGGCACTATTTCGCATCGAACGCCGACTCCGAATCAGTGCGTGCCGCGCGTATGAAGGCTTGCCTGAACTGGATGGGAGGCATGCGCTTCTGCCCGTCATGCGGGGATGGATTGAAGCCGCATGGATCCGAGAACGCCCTGCAATGCCCTTCCTGCGGAAAGATATACTATCCGAGGATATCACCGTGCGTCATTGCTGTAATTACAAAAGGGGATGAGATACTGCTTCTCCGTCACAGGCAGAGGAATCAGGATATCTGGTGCTGTCTGGCCGGTTTCGTGGAGGCGGGGGAGAGCCTGGAGCAGGCTCTGGCGCGTGAGATCATGGAGGAGACAGGCCTGGAGGTGGAGAATATACGCTACGCCGGCAGTCAGTCATGGCCTTTTCCGGACCAGCTGATGCTTGCCTTTTATGCCGGGTACAAAAAAGGAGAACTGAAAGTTCAGGAGGATGAAATCATCGAAGCACGATGGTTCAAGCGTACTGAACTTCCAGCCCATCCAAGCCAGGGATCGATCTCCTGGCGTCTTATTCATTTCGATTTCTGACCTTACAGGGCAAGTTTCAGACCGTCGGTCTTGTCCCACTCACCGCGGGTGAAGTCAGGCATGACCACCGGGATGTTGCCGTTGCGGATCGAAGTCTCTGATAGTTCCACAAGGCTTGACCACTCGGCGGCGTCATAGACGTCCTGGTCAAGAGGAAGACCGTTCCTGAGACAATAGACAAGACGGTACACCATGATGAAGTCCATTCCACCGTGGCCGCCGACTTTCCTTGCGAGTTCCTGGAACTCCTCGGTCGTGATAGGGTGACGGTATTTCTCCATGAATTTCTTGACCTGCTCATCGGACATGTAGGACTCCGGATCCATGCCGTCGACTCCGAGTGCGAGACCTTCGTTAGGATATTTGTTTGCGAAGCCTTCTGTTCCTGTAAGCTGGAACATTCTGCTGTAAGGGCGAGGTGTCACTACTCCGTGCTCGACGAGGATGGTCTTGCCTTTGTGGGTGCGGATGATGGTACAGGTGTTGTCTCCGTTCTGGTATTCGACGTTCTTGCCTGCATAGCGCCTGTCGGCGATTTCCTGTCCCCTGAATGCCTTGGTGTCCATGGCTATGAGTTCGTCCATCTTGTCTCCGCGGTGGATATTCATGGCCTGGCAGACAGGTCCGATACCGTGGGTAGGATAGGCGTCACCCTTGTGGTCCTTGTTGAATGCCATTCTCCAGTCTCCCTGGTAAGCATCCCAGAACGGGTCGAGGTTGTGCTGGTATGATCCCTCTCCGTGTACGATCTCTCCGAAGAGCCCCTGCTGTGCCATGTTGAGGCAGGTGAGCTCGAAGAAGTCATAACAGCAGTTTTCGAGCATCATGCAGTGGACGCGCTTGCGCTCTGCAGTGTTGACGAGCTGCCAGCATTCATCGATGCTGGTGGCTGCCGGGACTTCGATTGCGACATGCTTGCCCTGCTCCATTGCATAAACTGCGATAGGGGTGTGTAACTGCCATGGAACTGCGAGGAATACAAGGTCGACGTCATCGCGCTGGCAGAGCTCCTTGTAGCCCTCTTCTCCGCTGTATCCGGCTGCTCTCGGCAGGCCGCGCTTTTCGAGCATGGCCTGGACGCTTTCAACTCTTTCAGGAAGAAGGTCGCAAAGAGCGACGACCTTCACACCGTCAATGAGGGTGAAGGTCTCGACATGGCCGGGTCCACGCATTCCGAGCCCTACGAATCCGACGCGCAGGGTGTCGATAGGGGCTGCTGCAAAACCGAGCATCGACTGCTGGTCAGCCGGTCTGGCCGGAGTGTTGTAGACGGCTTTGCCGTCCTTGATGACATAGCCGTACTCATCGGTAGGCTGCTTTGGTGCGCAGGCGATGACAAGCATGGCCATCGCGGCGCAGGTTAGGATTGATTTGATTACTTGCATACCATTATATTTAGTATCATTTTGTCTGTATTGCGCATGCCCACGGAACCAATCTGTCCGAGATTCCCCTGGCTTTCCCCACAGCCTCGCCGTCAAGGTCCTTGAGAACTTCTGGACCATATGACGAGTTTCCGCAGACTGCGCCTGCAGGTTCCGTGCATCCGAGGGCAGGTTTGACTTCCTGCCTGGGCAGGGCTATCATCTTATTGAAGTCTGTCGATGGCATTTTTCAGTGATACGAGTGATTTTTCCAATATGCTGCGCGGGCAACCGGCGTTGAGGCGCATGAATCCTTCTCCTTCCAGCCCGAACATGGATCCTTCGTTGAGGGCGAGGCCGGCCTTGTTGACAAACAGGTCGGTGAGCCCGCGGCCGTCGAGGCCGAGTTTGCGGCAGTCCAGCCATATGAGGAACGATGCCTGCGGACGCATGGCCCTTATGACAGGAATCTCGCGTCTGATGTATCCGTCAACCCAGTCAATGTTGGCTTTGAGGTAGGTCATCATCTCCTCCCTCCATTGCTTGCCGTGGGTGTATGCGGCGGCCGTAGCCACGATGGAGAATATCGACGGAGAGTCAAGCTCCGCGGACTCGAGCCACGCGAAGAATTTCTCCCTGATGCCCTTGTCGGGTATGATGCAGTAAGAACTGACTATCCCGGCTATGTTGAATGTCTTGGACGGTGCCATGAATGTGATGGAGCCTCTTGCCGCTTCTTCAGACAGGCTGGCATAAGGTGAATGATGGCAGAATGCCATCTCTCCATGTATCTCGTCGGAAATGACGATAATCCCGTGCCTGTCGCAGATCGATGCCAGTTTCCTGAGCGTCCCGTCACTCCAGCAGACTCCTCCGGGGTTGTGCGGGTTGGCCAGGATCAGCATGCGGCACCTTTCGTCGATGCATCTCTCCAGACCCTCGAAATCCATGCGGTAGTCGCAGAGGAAACCATCTTCGTCATATAGGGGAATGAGGGGATTGTTGACCACTTCGAAGCCGCATTTCTGTGTGGCTATCCGGAACGGGTGATAGACAGGCGGCTGGATTATAACCTTGTCTCCCGGCGAAAGGAAACATCTTTCCGCGAAGGCTATGCCCTTGACGATGCCGGGGATATATCTGATGTGTGTCGGATCGGTTTTCCACCCTTGGAGGTATCTCACCCAGTCCGATATCATGCTGAAGTAGCCCTTCGGTATGAATCCGTAACCCATTACCGGGTGGGAGATGCGTTCACGCAGCGCTTCAAGGATGAAATCGGGAGTCTGCCAGTCCATGTCGGCGACCCAGAGCGGTGTTATGCCGCTGCGTCCGAACACTTCTTCCAGAACGTCGTATTTTACGCATCCGCTGCCCCTGCGGTCTATTATTTTATCGAAATTATACATAAATTACATAATCATACAAAAATAACAAAAATAACGTTATCTTTGCCGCCGAAGTTGAACTAATCCCTTTTTTATGGGTAGAAATGAAGAAAACATTCTTTTTGACCGCAGCATTGCTGCTCGGCTCGCTTGCGCACTCGCAAGAGGCTGACGACCTCGGTTCAAAGTATGCCGAGGTGACCTTCGTTGCAAGGGCGGAATACTCCTCAGTAGAGGATGACCATCTCGGCAACTCTTCGTTTTACGCGCTCCTCGACGGCGCATTCTCCAACAAACTCTCCTACAGCGTAGCCACACACCTGCTCAGCAGTGACCCGAAGAGCCTGTACACCAATACTTTGTACAGCGATTCGACGAACTGGCTGGACTGGGCCTACATGACCTATGGCTTCAGCAATTTCGAGATTGAGTTTGGAAAGAACATGATGCAGTGGGGTACTTTCGAAATGCAGGAATACGATTTCGATTCGTACAATGACATTGCATCCTCGTATTGGCTTAACATGCCTGTCTATCAGTGGGGGGCAACCTTCAGATGGGTTCCAAGCGACACGTTCTTCCTCGGCGGGCAGGTGACGGCATCCCCTTTTGGGGAGCGTCCGTTCTCCAGCGGTCTCTTCTCCTACTCGCTTCATTGCGGGACGGAGTCATGCGACTGGTACAATTTCCTCTGCTCGCTGAATTTCCTTCAGATGGACCGGAAAGAATTCATGCCACTTTTCAATATGGGGCATAAATTCATTGCCGGCAACTGGGAGATCGTGCTGGACAGTACCACTGATTTGTATGACGGGTTCCGTGAATCCGGTATGGTGTACACCAATTTTACACCATCGGACAAATGGAAATTCACCGCCAGGGTCGGCTATGAGGACATGAACAATTTCTTTGACGAAGATTCCGACAGGTGGTACGGCGGACTGCTGGCCAACTGGTATCCGGTGGAATCCGTCCGTCTGCATGCCCTGGCCGCTTATGATTCGCTTCTTTCCTCTCCAACATTCAATCTCGGTGTCACATGGCAAATCACATTATAGAAATTGAGCACCTCAGCAAGTCCTTCGGGGACAAGAAGGTGCTGGACGATATATCATTCTATGTCCGTCAGGGCGAGTTCGTGACCCTTCTCGGACCTTCCGGCTGCGGCAAGACCACACTTCTGCGCCAGATCGCCGGATTCGTCAATCCCGACGAGGGGAAGATACTGCTTGACGGCAGGGACATTTCAGGCATCCCTCCATATCTCCGTCCGCTGAATACGGTCTTCCAGCGTTATGCCCTTTTCCCGCACCTCGACGTGTATGACAACATCGCTTTCGGTCTCAAACTCCAGAAGGTACCGCAGGCAGAAATCGACAAGAAGGTCAGGAAAGTCCTCAAGATGGTCAGCATGTCCGACTATGAGGACAGGGACGTGGACTCCCTCTCCGGAGGCCAGCAGCAGCGCGTGGCGATAGCCCGGGCCCTTGTCAACCAGCCGAAGGTGCTCCTGCTCGATGAGCCTCTTGCCGCCCTTGACCTCAAGATGCGCAAGGACATGCAGATAGAGCACAAGGAGATGCACCAGAAGCTCGGTATCACCTTCATCTATGTGACGCACGACCAGGAGGAGGCCCTTACCCTGTCCGACACCATCGTGGTGATCAACGAAGGCAAGATACAGCAGATAGGCACTCCTGCAGACATATACAACGAACCTGTCAATTCCTTCGTGGCGGACTTCATAGGCGAATCCAACATCCTCAACGGTACCATGATCAGGGACCGTCGTGTGGAGTTCATCGGCCATGAGTTCGACTGCGTGGACGAAGGCTTCGGCGAGAATGTGCCTGTAGATGTTGTCGTACGGCCGGAAGACGTTGAGATCAGAAGGGATCAGAGCAAGGCGGAATTCTTCGGCACCGTATCATCGTGCACTTTTATGGGTGTATTCTACCGGATTTTTGTCAACACTGAGACGGGATACGAACTGATGCTTCAGAACTACCGCAAATTCGATGTCGGCGAGAGGGTCGGCATGCAGATTCAGCCCGGCAATATCCAGGTCATGAAGAAGGAGCGCACTTGCAACACCTTCGATGCCGTCGTCGCCGATGATACGCATGTTACCATGCTCGGTGCTGATTTCGAAGTCGGACCACTCGGTCTTGAGGCAGGTGCCGAAATTAAGGCCGAAGTTGCTTTTGATGCGGTCGAACTGCTTGACCATCAGGAAGATGGTACTGTAGCAGGGGAGGTTCATTTCATCCTGTACAAGGGCGATCATTATCATCTCACCATTCTAACGGAAGAGGGATATTACCTCTATGTGGATACTCAGGACATATGGGACAAGGGGGACCTCGTGGGTGTGAACATTGCTTCAAAGGACATAAAGACAGTCAGGTAAAATGGTCATCAAAAGGTCTTCCTGGAGCATCCCGTATCTCGTGTTCCTGATCCTTTTCGTAGTTGTCCCTCTGGGACTTATCCTGGTGTATGCCTTCCTTGATGGAAGCGGACATTTCACCCTGGACAATATTGCGAAATTCTTTCAGGACAAGGACTCTCTCCAGACATTTGCTCTGTCTATCGAGATTGCGATCGAGAATACCGCAATCTGTCTTCTTCTAGGGTATCCGGTGGCTTGGATACTGACCAACAGGAATCTCAACAGGAGCGCCGTGATAATCGTCCTGTTCATACTTCCGATGTGGGTCAACGCTCTCATGCGTACTCTGGCCACTGCGGAGCTTTTCACCATGCTCGGATTCCATCTGGGCAAGGGAACTCTCCTGTACGGTATGGTGTATGACTACCTGCCTTTCATGATCTATCCTATCTACAACACGCTCCAGAAGATGGATACCTCCTATGCCGAGGCTGCGGAGGATCTCGGGGCGACACCGTGGAAGGTGTTCTGGAAGGTTACGGTGCCGCTTTCAAAGCCCGGCATCATGTCCGGAATCATGATGGTGTTCATGCCTACGGTAAGTACATTCGCGATATCCGAATTCCTTACCAACAACAAGATCAAGCTCTTCGGTACGATCATCCAGGAGAAGATATATGCTTCCATGTGGAACTACGGTGCCGCGCTTGCACTCATCATGCTTGTCATCATAGGGGTCACTTCCTTCATTACGGAGAAGGACAATAAATCAACGGAGGGTGCTGTGATATGAAAAAGTTTCTTGCTAAATCATATGTGTGGATCATACTTGTGCTTCTGTATGCTCCGCTGGTGTTCATAGCGGTTTTCTCATTCACTGAGTCCAAGGTGCTCGGCAACTGGTCGGGATTCTCGCTTGACGTGTACCGCCGCTTCTTCTCAGGGCAGTTCGAAGGGAGCGCGGCTCTCTATTCCGCACTGATCAATACCATCATAATAGCAGTTGCGGCTGCTTTGGTGGCTACCATGCTCGGAACGGTCGCTGCAATCGGCATATTCAACCTCAGGGGCCGCAGGCGCAATGCCATGCAGTTACTTAACAATATGCCTATGATCAATCCGGACATCATTACCGGTGTGTCGCTTTTCCTGCTGTTCGTATTCCTCGGCATCAGCAAGGGATATGCTACGGTCATATTGGCGCACATCACTTTCTGCACTCCATATGTGGTGCTGAGTGTGCTTCCGAAGCTCTCGCAGATGAATCCTAACGTCTATGAGGCTGCACTTGATCTGGGCGCCACTCCGGGCCAGGCACTGCGCAAGGTGATGGTGCCGCTGCTGCGTCCCGGCATGATCAGCGGTTTCATCCTGGCATTCACCATGTCCCTCGATGATTTCGTGGTGACATTCTTCACCCAGGGTACCATCGGCCTGCAGACACTCTCTACATACATTTACAATGATGCCAGGAAGAACGGTCTTACCCTGGAACTGCGTCCTTTGATGACGCTTATCTTCCTGCTGGTCCTGGTGCTTCTCCTTATTATCAACATACGTCAGTCAAGAGATGAGAAAAATCGTTAGTTTCCTGCTTGCGCTGGGAATCGTCAGCGCCTGCAGTTCGGACCGTGATTCCATACTCAAGGTCTATAACTGGGCCGATTATATAGATGAGGACCTCATCGGAGAGTTCGAGGAGTGGTATGAGGAGCAGACCGGAGAGAAGGTGCACATCGTGTACCAGACCTTCGATATCAACGAATCAATGCTCTCGAAGATCGAGAAGGGTCATGAGGATTACGATGTGGTGTGTCCTTCCGACTATATCATCGAGAGGATGCTGCGCAGCGACCTCCTTCTCCCGTTTGAAAGGGATTTCGGGGACACTCCGGACTATACCGTCAACGTGGCACCGTTCATACATGATCAGTTCGATCTGATAGAAGGCTCCGGCAAGAATGCAAATGACTATTCCGTAGCCTACATGTGGGGTACGACCGGCATCATTTACAATCCCAAGTATGTGAGCGCCGAGGAGGTGAAGACATGGAAAGTGCTCCAGGATCCGCGTTTTAAGGACAGGATTTTCATGAAGGATGCCTTCCGTGACGTATATACTTCATTGCTGATCGCCTTCAACATGGACAGGATCGACAGCGGTGAGACGGACCTCAACACCGTGGCACATGATACTTCCGACGAGTCCATCGCCATGGTCGAAAATTTCCTTGCGGGATGCAAGGAGAATGTGGCCGGATGGGAGGCTGACTTCGGAAAGGAGTATATGACCCAGGAAAAGGGCTGGATGAACCTGTCCTGGAGCGGTGATGCCGCATGGGCCATAGAAGAGGCCGCCGAGGTCGGAGTGGACTTGAAATATGCAGTTCCTGAAGATGGAAGCACCATATGGTTCGACGGTTGGGTGATCCCGAAATATGCGAAGAACGTAAAGGCTGCGAGGTATTTCATCAATTACATGTGCATGCCTGAGAATGCCCTCCGCAACATGGACGCCATAGGTTATGTGAGTGCCATCGGCGGCAGCGATATACTTGAGGCTAAGATTGATTCCACCGTGTACGAGCCTACCGATGCATCGTATTTCTTCGGAGAAGAAGGCAGGAACGTGTGTATCGACCAGGTGCAGTATCCCAGCGCAGCTATCGTGCCGCGCCTCGGCATGCTCCACGACACCGGCGACGATACCGTTAAACTTCTCGACATGTGGTCACGTGTCAAGGGCGCCAGTGCCACGGCCTTCACGTATGTCGTGATAGGAGTGACCCTCGCCGGCCTTGCGGCCTATGAAATTTACAGCAGGGTGGAGAAATCACGCAGACGCCGTCACAGGGCGCGCATCAAGGCTTAGTCCTCGTCGTAGGACTTCCGCTGGTCCTTGAACAGGATGGCGAAAAGTATTGCGACTACAAGCGAATATGCAGCAAAAATGTACCAGGCTTTAGACCAGCTTGGTACTTTTGCGCTATATACGCATGCATCCACCACCGCACCGGCGGCGAGAGTCCCGAAGGTGGCTCCGAGACCGTTGGTCATCAGCATGAAGAGGCCCTGCGCGGATGAACGTATGTCATGGGTCGTGTGATGGTTGACGAAGAGCGAACCGGAGATGTTGAAGAAGTCGAAGGCGACGCCATAGACGATGCAGCTCAGGACGAAAAGAAGGACTCCCGGCATATCCGGACGTCCCAGGCCGAAGAACCCGAACCTGAGGACCCATGCGAACATTGCAATCAGTATGACGTTCTTGATGCCGTATCTTTTCATGAAGTACGGTATCAGAAGTATGCACAGTGTCTCGGAAATCTGCGATATGGATATCAGTGCGTTGGAGTTCTTCACGGCGAAGGTGTTTGCGAAAGCCGGATTCTCCCCGAACGACCCGAGGAAGGTGTTGGCGTAGCCGTTGGTGATCTGGAGGGAAGCGCCGAGCAGCATGGAGAAGATGAAGAAAATGGCCATCTGCCTGTCCTTGAACAGGGCGAATGCCTTGAGCCCGAGGCTTTCGGCGAGGCTCTGTCCTTCGCTGCCCTTCTTTGTCGGGCAGGCCGGCATGCTGAGGGCATAGGCGCATAGCACGAGGCTGATGAGTCCTGAAGATATCAGCTGGGTGTATGAATCCTGCATGGCGGTTCCTCCTATCTTGAGGAAGTTGGTGGTCAGCATGCTGCAGATGAATCCTACGGTGCCGAATACACGGATCGGAGGGAATGAATTCACAGGATCCTTGCCGACGCTTTCAAGGGCGTTGTAGGCTACTGAGTAGGAAATGGCTATGGTCGGCATGAAGAACGCCACACTGAGGCTGTAAAGCAGGAATAACGGGCCGAACTGGACTGCCCCGCCTGCCTGCATGCAGTAGAATCCTGCAGCCAGCATGAATATTCCGGCGAGACCATGGCACATCGAAAGGACTTTCTGAGCCTGGAGGTATCTGTCGGCCAGTATGCCCATAAGGGCGGGCATGAATATGGATACGATGCCCTGCATGGCGAAGAACCATTTGATCTGAGGGCCCATTCCGGCCAGTCCGAGATAACGTCCGAGTGATGTGAGATATGCTCCCCAGGCTGCGAATTCGAGGAAGTTCATGATTATGAGCCTGAGACTGATGCTGGAATTCTTCATTTTGTCTTGCATGAATGTTGTGAGGGCAAAATTACGAGAATTTCGCCGGATTTCATTATCTTTGAAGGATGAAATTCACTAAACTGGCATCTGACCCGCAGTCATCTGCGCGTACCGGTCTTATCGAGACGGACCATGGTCTGATACATACGCCAATCTTCATGCCTGTCGGCACCGTCGGCAGCGTCAAGGGCGTGTATCACCGTGACCTCAAGGAAGATGTCAGGGCCGAGATAATACTTGGGAATACCTATCATCTTTATCTCCGTCCGGGGCTCGATACCCTCAGGGCGGCCGGCGGCCTGCACAAGTTCGAGAACTGGGACCGTCCGATCCTGACCGACAGCGGGGGATTCCAGGTGTTCTCGCTGACACAGATACGCAAGATTACCGAGGAAGGCTGCATGTTCCAGTCCCATATCGACGGATCAAGGCATAAGTTCACCCCTGAGAACAATGTGGACACGCAGCGTATCATAGGCTCGGATATCATGATGGCTCTTGATGAGTGCTGTCCCGGTGACGCGGACTATAAGTATGCCGAGAAGTCCCTGAAGCTTACCCAGGGTTGGCTGGAACGATATGCGAAACGTTTTGCGGAGACCGAACCTCTTTACGGCTATTCCCAGACATTCTTCCCGATCATCCAGGGCTGCGTCTATCCGGAACTCCGCCTCAAGGCATGCGAACATGCCCTCGGATTTGCCGATGCAGGTATTGCCATAGGCGGACTCGCAGTAGGGGAGCCTGTGGAGACGATGTACGAGATGATAGAACTCCTCGACCCGGTGATACCTCAGGACAAGGCACGTTACCTGATGGGGGTCGGTACCCCTGCCAACCTTCTTGAGGGCATCGCCCGCGGCATAGACATGTTCGACTGCGTCATGCCGACCCGCAACGGACGCAACGGCATGCTTTTCACATGGAACGGAATCATGAACATGCGCAATGCCAAGTGGGAGCAGGATTTCACTGAGATAGACCCGGATGGCACGTCTTTCGTGGACCATTCATACAGCAGGGCTTACCTGCACCATCTTTTCAAGGCAGGTGAGATGTTCGCCGCCATGCTGGCCAGCGAGCATAATCTCGCCTTCTACCTGGATGTGGTGAGGCAGGCGCGACAGCATATCGAAGCCGGTGACTTCACTTCGTGGAAGGACGCCGCCGTGAAACGTATTTCATCGAGGATGTAACATGGAGATCTGGAGATTCAAGAAAATCGACAAATTCATCATCAGGAAATTCCTGATGTCGTTCTTCATATCCATCCTCCTGATCATTGTCATAGTCATCATCTTCGACCTGTCGGAGAAGATAGAGAAATTCGTCAATAACGAGGCTCCTTTCAAGGCGGTGGTCTTTGACTACTACGTCAATTTCATACCGTATTTCATGAACATGTTCTCCCCTCTGTTCGTGTTCATCACGGTGATATTCTTCACTTCCAGGATGGCCGCGAGGTCGGAGATCATTGCAATTCTGTCGGGAGGTATCAGTTTCCACAGGATGATGGTGCCGTATTTCTTCTCCGCATCCCTTATCATGCTGCTGTCACTAGGGCTCAATCTGTATATCATCCCCGAAGCCAACAAGGAGAGGGTCGCTTTCGAGCAGAAATATGTGAAAACGAGGTCCTATGCGGGCACCCGCAATGTCCATTACCAGATCGCTCCGGGGCAGTTTGTCTATCTGGAGTCTTTCAGTTCGTGGAACAACACGGCATACAAGATGACACTGGAGACAATCGAGAACAACAAGCTTGTCAGCAAACTCACTGCCGAGACTGCGGTATGGGACAGCACCAAGTCATCGTGGACTTTGAAGAACTATTTCCTGCGTGACTACACCAAGGGACTAAAGGACAATGTCACCAGCGGGGCGGTGATGGATACAACCATTGCGCTCAACATTACCGATTTCTACAGGAATGAGAAGACGGTGGAGACGCTCCGCGCCGGTGAACTGAACAAACTCATCGAGACCCAGATCATGAGGGGAGACTCCAATGTGATGTACGCGAAGATAGAGCGTGCCAGACGATGGGCGCTGCCTTTCTCTGCATTGATACTCACTGTGATAGGTGTGTCCCTGTCCTCGAAGAAGAAAAGGGGTGGCATAGGCTGGAATATTGCCGTGGGTATAGCGCTGGCATTCTCGTATATCCTTTTCCTCCGTTTCAGCGAGATGTTCGTATATACCGATACGCTGCCGCCCGGCATTGCCCTGTGGCTGCCTAACGTAATATATGCCATAATTGCCGCAGCCCTGTACAGGCTTGCGCCGAAATAACAATTTTTCTATATCATGAAAGTCAAGGTCATCAACAAATCCGGAACCACCCTTCCTGCATATGCGACAGAATTCGCAGCAGGCATGGATGTCCGCGCCTCCATTCAGGAACCGATTGTGCTCAAGCCGTTGTGCCGTGCCATGGTGCCTACGGGACTATACCTTGAAATTCCGGCAGGATATGAGGTCCAGGTCCGTCCGCGCAGCGGGCTCGCCGCCAAGAAGGGCGTGACGGTGCTCAATTCCCCGGGTACGATAGATGCTGACTACAGGGGTGAGGTCAGGGTGATACTTGTCAATCTGTCATCCGAGGAGTTCGTGGTCGAGAACGGGGAAAGGATAGCCCAGCTCGTTCTTGCAAAGCATGAGGTGATAGAATGGGAGGAGGTTGAAGAACTTGCCGCCTCCGACAGGGGAACGGGCGGATTCGGCAGCACGGGGACCAAATAATCGGACGATGGAAAATCTTTACAAAAAATATGTTGCATGCGCATATCGTGTGACGACGGACAGCCGTGCGATTGCGGGAGGGGAAATGTTCTTTGCCCTGAGGGGCGAGAATTTCGACGGGAATGATTACGCTCAGAAAGCATTGGATGCAGGCGCTGCCTGGGCTGTGGTAAATAATGACGTATTCATGGCGGGGGAGTGCGATCCCCGCATGATACCTGTGGACGACCCTTATTCCACCCTCAGGGACCTTGCCATCTGGCACAGGCAGCATGTGCTTGGAGACAGGCACCTGCCTGTCATCGGCCTCACCGGTACCAACGGCAAGACGACTACAAAGGAACTCATCAATGCGGTGCTGTCCCGCAAATATAAGGTCTGCGCCACCCAGGGCAATCTCAACAATGATATCGGAGTGCCGCTCAGTCTTCTCAAGATACGTCCTGACACCCGGATAGCCGTTATTGAGATGGGGGCCAACCATCCTGACGACATAGCCAAGCTTGTCAGGGTGAGCCAGCCGGACTATGGACTTATCACAAATGTCGGGAAGGCCCATCTTCTCGGTTTCGGCTCTTTCGAGGGCGTGAAGGCTGCCAAGGGTGAACTGTACAAATGGCTCGGTAAGCATGAGGGCTCCGTGATATTCCTCAATGAAGACGATACCGACTTGCGGGAGATGGCTTCCGCACAGCCTTGCCATACATTCGGTTACGGAGTCTCATATGACGGAGCCGAAATACTTCCTGTTTCAGCCGATATGCCTTTCCTGCGCCTCCGTTGCGGAGACGATATCATCGAGACATCCCTTGTGGGCGCATACAATGCCACGAACGTGCTTGCCGCCCTTGCAATAGGCCGTTATTTCGGGGTGGACCGTAAGGAGGCCATTGCTGCAATCAGGGATTATACTCCGGTCAACAACCGCTCGCAGATGTTGAAGACTGCCACCAATACACTGGTGGTGGATGCATATAATGCCAACCCTTCCTCCATGGCAGCCGCGCTTGGGAATTTCACCGCTTTCAGCGCAGAAGGCGTGAAATGCAAGGCTGTCATGCTGGGTGATATGAGGGAACTCGGGGATGATTCCGTCAAGGAGCATGTGAAGGTGGTGTCGTTCCTTGCCGACAACCTTGCCATGAAGACTATAGACCGTGCGTTTCTGGTAGGCGACGAGTTCTCGAAGGCCCTTTCCGAATTTGCAGCATCCCATGTGGCCTTGATGGAACTGGTCGGAACCGGTTTCTACTATTGCCGCGATTCCGAAGAGCTTGCTTCCTTCCTCAAAGAGAATCCTATGACTGACTCACTTGTCCTCGTCAAGGGCTCCCGCGGCATCAGGATGGAAACGGTAATCCCTGAATTATAGTTTTCAGAAATAGATGGAATATTGGACTTTCGCCTCCAGGCGGGAGTCCTTTTCCTTTGTGTTCCAGGGATAGGATATCCAGCTTGTGCGCAGGTGTATGGCATGTTTTATCCGTTTCCTGCATTCCGTCTTCAACTTGACGGCGCAGACGGCGGATGCCGCATACCCGCGTCCGTAGTAGGCCGGGACGTTGAATGAGCCCGGGGCGTCCCTTTCGTAGCAGTATATCCTGTCATCCCAGTTGTTGACGCAGAAAAGGGTGAAACGTGCGAATATGTTTATACTGTCTCCGGACGTGTATCCAGGTTCGACATACCATAGCCATGCCCTCCCTTTGTGCCATAGGATGTTGTATCTTGCATTCAGGGACAAGTTCCCGTATTTCGTGGAAAGATCCGTGCGGATGTCGGTGCGCAGGGGAGTGGCCTCCTCCGGCCGGTATCTCATGCTCAGCCTTGCCGACGGGACGACGGTCAGGGCTCTGCCGAACTGCCGTGAGGATTTCGCCAGCATTTTATATTGCGGTGCTCCCGTGTCTGACCTGTATGAACAGTCTATGATGGTCTCCAGCCACTTGCTCGAGAAGCCGATAGCCATGCCGCTGTAGTCCTTCTTGAATCCCGGGGCATAGTATCGTCCGAGAAGGGCCAGTTTCGTGCCGTATTCCGGGATCCAGACCATTCCGGCTATGACTGCGGGATTGAAAGCTGCGCTTTCGGTGAAAAGGTTTGATACTTCTCCGAAAATGGACAGGTTCCGGACTCCGGCTTTCCAGTCGGCTCCTGCCTTTATCCCGTTCCCGCCGTAGGTTGCGGTAATCCCGATGCTCGAAGATTTGCATGTCCGGTTCAGGTTGAGGATGGAGACGAAGCTCCGGCCTTCCCAGCCGGCTGCTGTGGACATTGTCACCTTACCGAAATCCAATTCTGCTCCCAGGCCTTTCAGGCTGGATGCGAATGAGCCGGTCGGTGCCAGCCCTGTCCCGTTTCTCCTGAAGGATGCAATCGTGCTGTATCCGCTGAGGCTGAAGCCGCTCCATTGCGTGAGCCCTTGTCCGAACCTGGCGGAGAAGTCGCCGGCCACGGCTTTGGAGAGAGTCCTGCGTCCGTAGTATGCCGCGCTGAGGGTCCCAGGCCCGAATGAAGAGTCATCGTAGGTCGTCCTGGATGCCCATTTGAACTCCGCGCGCTGGCCGAGTTCCATGCTGTATTTCACTCCTGCGGCAAGTCCGGTGCCGCTGTCGTGCCTTATGCCTGCACGTAGCGTGAGATTCTGGCTGGTGGTGAACTCTTCTTTCTGTCCCGGCGCCCCGGTGCTCTCAACGGTTATGAAATACCTGAGCAGTTCTGCGTATTCGGGACGGAAACCTGGAAGAAGTCCAAGTTCGGTTATTGAGAGTATGTCGCCGCTTTTACGGCGGTATTCGCATATCGAATTTGCCTGGAATGTGTTGAAAAGGCCGCTCCCGCACAGACGGCTCCTTGTCGCCGAATTGATGTTCAGCGGTTTTTCATGGAGAGCGCAGAACCTTTCCATTTCGCTCTCGTCCATTTCCTCTACCGATGATGCTCCGCATATGGATGCGGCCGCCTCTTCCCACCCTTCCGGTGCTATCTGCCCCGCCAGCAGTACCGCTATCATCAGCAATCCCTTCATATCATCTGTTTTTACTGTGCCGAAAATACTGTGATACAGCGTAAAAAACGTTCAAAATGTAATCTGTTTTTCGTTTTTTGTGTTTTTACGTGAATTATGATTAACTTAGACGGATGAAATTCAATCAGCCCATGGATAAGGTCACTTATTACGGCAAAGTGTTCAAGCCGTTTATCACCAACGAACAGATTGAGAAGATCATAGATGACGTCGCGGCAAAGATCAATGCTGATTTCGCCGGATGTACCGAGCGTCCTATTTTCCTCTGTGTCCTTAACGGGGCCATCATGTTCACCGCGGGCATCATGAAGCGCGTGAATTTCGATGCCGAGCTGGTTTCCATCAAGATGAGTTCATACACCGGCACTACTTCCAGCGGTACGGTGCTTGTCCCTCTCGGACTTACCGCCAGTGTGGAAGGCCGTTCCGTCATCATTTTTGAAGATATCGTCGATACCGGCAACACCATAGTCGCGCTCAAGGAACTCCTCATCTCCAAGGGTGCCAGGGATGTCAAGATCTGCACTATGCTCATGAAGCCTGAGATTTATCAGAAGGATGAGAAGATAGATTATGTGGGTGCCGAGATTCCTAACGCTTTCATAGTGGGATACGGTCTCGACTATGATGAACTCGGACGCAACTTACCTGATATTTACGTCATTGACTCAGAACAATAATATGAAGTATTACATTCTTTTCGGCCCTCCGGGCGCAGGCAAGGGCACACATGCTGTCGCTGTGGCTCAGAAGTACAATCTCAAGCATATCTCAACAGGAGAGCTCCTTCGTGGGGAAATCGCTGCCGGCACTGAACTCGGCAAGCAGGCGAAGTCCCTTATCGATGCTGGATGTCTCGTCCCTGACGAGGTTGTTGAAGGTATGATCGAGAATGCATTCGACACGATAAAGGGCGTTGACGGATTCCTTCTTGACGGATTCCCTCGTACCCTTCCTCAGGCGGAGGCTCTTGATGCCATCCTTGCCAAGAGAGGTGAGAAGGTGGATGGTGTTGTCTCCATCATGATTCCTGATGAGCTTGTTTACAAGCGTATCGCAGGACGTGCTGCCGTTGAAGGCCGCGCTGATGATGCCAACGCTGAGATCATCGCCAACAGGATCAAGACATATCACACCCAGACCGAGCCTCTCATCGCTTTCTATAAGAATGCCGGCAAGTATCACGAGGTTGACGGCAGTGGTGAAACCATCGCTGTCAATCAGGCAAGGGTGCTTGATCTGATGGAAAAGATTTAGAAGCTGTTTTGAAATAATTGCTCTCGTTTGTTATGAATCTTTTTCAGTCTTTTGTTCCCGTCATTCAGTCATGTAGCTACGGCTACACTCCTTCATTCCGGAACCAGAATTACAAGAAAAATCTTCTTATAACAAACTTCGGCAGCCATTTCAAAACAGCTTCTTAGACTGCAGAGTTCGTTTTGGAGGCCTCACGTTGTCGTGGGGCTTTTTTTATCATGGCCCGTCATTGCTGGCTCCCTTTCCCGTCATTGCGGGTTCCCTTTCCCGTCATTGCGGGTCCCCTTTCCCGTCATTGCGGGTTCCCTTTCCCGTCATTGCGGGTTCCCTTTCCCGTCATTGCGGGCTCGCCCCGCAATCTTATCCTTTCCATCATGCCGGCCCCAATCCGGTATCCCGCGCTATCGTGCCATAGTGAAGAGCCTTCCGAACAAGCAGTCGATGCCCCTTTCGGGGAAATGCTTGTTCGGAAGGCTCTTCACTATGGTGACGGCAACTGCTGTTGTAGTTGTAAGTTACTGATATCTTATCGGTTATGAAACGGCCTCTGTACCAAAGTACGTAGGACGATTTGTAAGTTTCAGAGAGTTAATTACTTGCTAATACACGGTCAGGATGCCTGTTCGGAGATATTGGTAAAAGTGTAATGTTTTTGCGATAATCGTAAAAACATTTATCGTATATCGCAAAATTGACATTACCTTTGCTTTTGGTAAGTGAAAATCCAATTATCATGAAAGCAAAAGCCAAAGCAAAACTTGTCAGGAGGGCCAAGGGCCTTTCAATTGCCATTATGATTCTCGGGGCCTTGATGCTTGCCTGGAATTATTCTTATGTATTGAGCCATTTTACGTGCAATACCGAATGCGACAAGATCGTTTGGATCGAAGGGCACGAAAACTGGCAGATCTACAATGTCGTTGCATATCTGGCATTGACTACCATCCTGTATGCTTTGGGCGGCGTCTTCCTGATACGCATCAACAAGAACATCTCCAAGGGTGTCCCATTCCCGAAGAACAATGTCCCTGTCATCATTGCCGCAGGTATCCTTGCTCCGTTCGTGGATTCTTATCATGAAACATTGAAAAGCGTATTCGCCGGCGAACATGCCAGCAGTCTCAGTGGTACCGGTATCTTCGCGATGCTTCTGCTATTCCTTTTCGCCATTCTCTATAAGTTCGCTTCCCTTGCCAGCGAAGACAGCAATCTCGCAATCTAATACATCCGGATTATGAAAATCAAGAATCAGAGGTCGCTGATTTCATTATGCTACGTAGCATTATCCTTCTGCGCTCTATTTATAGTCACATCAATTGGCCAGTTTATCAGAGGAATAAACGGAATGCCGTGGCTCGAGGAAATGAAAGGCATTCAATCCGTTATCTTCTATGGTAAATATTCAATGTTCTTCATGTTGTTTGTCTTGCTGAGCGCTGTCATTGTCAATACAATAAAGGGAATCAAGCAGAACAATCCTTTCCCGAAAGCAAATGTTGCATTGATTTATGTGATTGCAGCCGTTGA
>JAZRXV010000047.1:0-14043 GCA_045600405.1 Candidatus Cryptobacteroides sp. | reverse complement strand
AGAATTTGAATGGTAATGGGCTGTTTGGCGTCATGCCTGTCTTGTCCTTTATGAAATGCCGATCTATATGCGTCCGGGCCTCCGGTCATGCTGCGATGAACAAAGAGTCCGGTTACTGAACTATTCCCTTTCGAAACTGATTTCTCAGTTGTCTTCGCAAGGGAATATGATAAATGATAGACCAGCCCAAATTATCGAACTTTTGTGCCACCTACGAGCTTCTGTTGCAGCTAATAGAATATTTGAAGAAATATGAGGTGTCAAAATGATATAATCATTATCTTTGAGATATGGAAAACTTTAAAATAGACTTACCCGCTGGCAATAGCAGAGAGGACATCAGAGTGAGAGATAAGGCCATCAAGGACTTCTATTCATCCTGGAATGCCGCGCATCCTGAAAAGAAGATGTGGAATGAGGATTTGAATGACTATATTCACGTCCGATTTCTGTCAATTGAGGAAACAAGCGAGAAAGCAGCGAGGCAGTATGAGTCCACGATGGCAGTTTTCCGTTTGAGCGACTTGCTGGTTCATTCAAAGAAGGTTGGAGAAGTTCCACCTAAAAAAGACACAAAGAATCAGAAGCATTTCACGAGCATGCTGATAATGAGTCTTGACAATATCAAGATGACCGTTGGAGTTCAGAAATCAGGGAACAAGATACAGTATTGTATACAGCCTTTGGAGAATAAAAAACCACCGCAAGTGCGGTGGCTATGAATCTGGGGCTCGAAACTGCCGAAACAGAAAGGGTTGTCATCCCTTACGCGAAATCCCCAATGACTGGTTATAGTAGCGGGGGCTGGAATTATTATTTCGGGTTTCGGAGATGCGAGCACCCAATATAAAGCCGTCAGAGGCCGATTCCTGTTGCCGAAAAACGTCTTTTTGGCGCAAATTCGGCGCAGCGCTACGGTGCAAATATAATGATTTTCCTTTACCCGGCATAATTTTTTATCTTTTTGCAAGGATGTCCAGAAGTTGTTTTATCTGGGCGTCCTTCTCTTTTATCTGGGCGTCCTTCTCTTTTATCTGGGCGTCCTTCTCTTTTATTCTTTCGTCTAACAGCTCTATCTGGGCCCGGAGGACATCCGGGGAGTCCGAGTAGTAACGCCGTGCATCGATGTCACCGACCTTGCCATTGCCGGCAACAATCACACTGTGGTCTCCGGCGGATATCCCTGACTGAGATTCCGAGAACATCGAGATATCCCAGCCCATTCCATTCTCCAGGAGTTTAATTAAATTATCTTCAGAAAGGTTCGCCTTGCCGTTGACAATGTTTGATACTGCCGCATTAGTGATATTCAGGAATTTAGCCAATTCCATCTGCTTCAAACCGTTTGTCTTGAGGAATAACTTGTAAACATTCATAACAAATATTTAATTAAAAAAGTTTGCACTGTTAATTTATTTAATTACATTTGTATCGCACAAACGAAATACAAACAATTCACAAACGGAACACAATCAGCAAATATAGCAAATGAGAAGCAATTATGAAATCAGAGAATCAAATTCAGGCAGGGCTCTGGAAGGGCCTGAGCCTCGTGCTGGCGGGAGCGCTGGCAGTGAACGGTATCGCGGCATTGCTCGGGTGGGCGGATTTCGCCTGGTGGCATCTCCTTTCCCTTGGCATCTGCGTTCTCTTCTGGCAGCCCCCTGTCGGAGAATGGTTGAAGGCAATGAGAAGACTGGGCGGTAAAATCGCAATTGCTTCTCAACGATTGCACACGTATTTCGCAAAGGGGCCCGGCCGCTCAGGGGCCCCGTTTATGAATGAACTTTAATTTTTTTTGTATATGCTCAAGAAAATTTGGGAGTCAATGACCGGCGATCAGAGGAACAAGGTGATATCCGCTCTGATCCTTGACGGCGCATCATCCAGCGCCGTGTATGCATGGGTGCGTGGTGAGAGAGTGCCGCGCAAGTTGTACAGGGATGCTTTCAGCCGCTACATAAACCGGTACGCCGGGCAGGCCACGACTCCCGAGGAACTTTGGCCGGAATCCTCTGAAGACACAAAGGACTGATGGCACGGTTCGGCACGGCGATATGGACCTCCAGCGAGGCGGATGCGATGGCGTACATGCCACGTCTTATATGCATGCTGGTAGACTGCGATGTCCGTTTCCATTTCTCCTACGACAGGATGTCCGGAAAGAAGATCGTCATTCCGGATCTTGACGCGGAAGAGGTCCGCCGGCTTACATCAAGCGAGCGGATCCCGTTGGGCGGCCTCTATTTAGACAATACTGAGATATGAAGTACCATTTCACTCAGGATCAGGTCCGGGCTCTGGTCCGTGCCGAGGCGGAGCGGCAGATACGGAAACTGGAGCAGTGCATGACCGCCGAACTGTACAGCGAGAGGACCGCTATACGAATTGAAAACCTCAGAAAGATATGTACCAAGACAGAACCGACATCATGACGACAATGTTTCTTGTTGTCCTGGCGTTGGGGTCAACGACCCTGGCGATAGGGGATTTTTCCTTTATGACCTGCGGGCTGCGACTGCTGGCCGTATGGATAGGTGTGATATCCGGGACGGCCGCTGTCATAGACATAATAGAGAGAAGAAGATAAGGGGTGCATGCCATGACATGGATTGTATTGGTTAAGGAATCGCTCGGGCCGGCATCCCTCCCGGGTAGAACCCGGATCCGTCGTGAGACGTGTCCGGTGGTTTGGAAACAATGGCGCAACATATAAAATCTGTAAGAAACCTCGTGAAATGAAAGAGTGACTACTAACCGAGTCTGATCTGAGAATGTGACGCCGCGCCTCGTTGCTCACTCAGGACCCTCTGGACGGGTGTGAGCTCCTCCGGAGTTTTTAAGACTTTCAATCATTTATTTATGGCAAACATCAACAATTTCGTCAACCACGGGACTTTCCTTGACAATTCCGGCCAGGTGAAGCCGGACCGGGACAAGGTCATTGTTGCAATCCCGTATCTGGCGTCCGACGCCCAGGGCAGGGAGCTGGAGTATGCCGTGGCCGGATGGCTCCGCCACTTCAAAGAAAGATTCCGGCTGGTGATCATCGGAGATTGGACACCGATTGTGGACACCTGCCCGGAAATTGATTTCCTGGAATGCCCGAGAATTCAGGACGTGCCGGGAGAATATCTTCCCGCCCTTGACATAATCCGGAAGATGAAGTATCTCCATGAGAACTATCCGGAGTCGGACGGGTGCATCTGGGCTGCTGATGATATCTATGCAGTCAATGATTTCGATATCATCGATGTCAGGTTCCTGAAGATGCTGCCGACATCCATGAAGTTCGCCATCGATGATCCGAACCCGTGGAAGAGGATGATGGCAAGGACGGCCCGGCTGCTGAAGGCAGAAGGCAGGCCGGTCCGGAACTTCGCCGTTCACCTGCCATGCTGGTATGATTGGGATAAGCTGGAGGCAATCATCAGCCGGTACGATCTCGGGCGGCGGTCTCTCAGCGTCCAATCGCTCTATTTCAATACGTATTTCGCCGGGCGGGTGCCATTCGCGCTCAATAAGGAGACGGACAATATCAAGAACGGGATATATACCCATTACCCTGCCGTGAAGGAAATCGAGCAGGCGTTCCGCACCAAGATATGGCTTAACAATTCCGTCGAGGGATACGATGGGGTGCTTATGAAAATGCTGGCGGATCATTACAGGAAGGGGATATGAGACCGGAAGAGATCATACGCACGGCAGTGTTCACATTTGGCCCGGAATCTCAGAAGATGATGGCTGTCGAGGAATGCTCCGAGCTCATCAACGCACTCGCTAAGGAGAAGCGCGGCCGGGTGAAGGATGAGGACGTCATCACGGAGATCGCGGACGTGATGATCATGATGGAGCAGCTGGCGGTGATATATGGCCAGGGGCTTGTCGAGGCTGAGAAGTCACGGAAACTGGATCGCTTGGAAGGCCGGATACGAAAAGTAATGGAGACACTATGAAACGATATTATATCCACTTCAATGGCCGGTTCCTGAAAGAATATAAGAGCCTCTCTGCTGCGTTGAAGTTCTACATGGATAGACTGGCAAAATATGGTAGCTTGGCCATGATCCGTCTTATCGATACAGATGGCAATATTATTAGAACAAACGAAAATGAATTTGAATAGCTCAAATAAGATAATAGCCGCCGGCTTCCGGATCATCAGATGTGATGACTATCCTTCAATCAGAATCAAGGAGCGCACAGGTAGCAGTCACGCATGGACCACCCTGGAATCATTCCCATCCAAGGCGGCCAGAGACAGGCGTTTCAAGGAATTGCTGAAGGACCCGAAAATCGTGGAGGACTGAAGATGAAGAAACGCACAGTAATAAAGGCAGTAAAGGCTTTGTCCGAGGGACGTAAAACGCCTTTGCTTAATATCAAAGTGAATGGATATGTCGCCAGTATGATTCACAAATATTATGGACGTGTAAGAGAGAAAAAAAGATGACCGTTGATATCGGCATAACCCGGGAAGGGAACTATCTGGTCTCCGTGTTCCTGAGGGACGGGAACGGGTACGGCCGGTGGCACGAACTGCGGTGCTTTGAGAGCCAGGGAGACGCAAGGGTCTTCGCTTATCAGGACGTGCCCCGCTTTACGGGCGAAGATATAGCGCTTTTCATAAGGTCATACAATCCATATAAAGTGTATGTAAGAATTGGATTCAAAAAATATAAGCAATCATGCCAGACTTAATCATGGAGATAGGCGGCAAGAAATACCGCCGGCACTATTACAACACATGCGTGCGCTGCGCTCTGTCTCCGGAGCGGACCGGCAAGGCTTGCCCGGTGGCGGATTGCGAAGACGGGACCTATTATAAGGAAGTCAAAGAAAAGACGGAGGACTGAAGATGAAGATATATTATAACGAAGACCAGTACATCGCGATTAACGGTGCCGGCAATCTCATCGGGACAAGTACGCTCGTCCAGTCGCATCTCGACAGAAGGGGCGAGGGTGCAGAGGAGGTTCTACGTAGGCTCAAGATCGCTGAAGAGGCCAACGAAAAGGCCCGCGAACAAATGAGACGGGAGCTGGAAACCGGAGCTATTCGCTTCATGACGGAAACGGAAAAACTCGTTGTCCAGGCTCGCGGTCATGAGGACAATGAGGCGACGCACGCCGCCAGGCGCTGTCTGGCAAAAAGAGGCATAACGCTATGACGGCATTTGATGAAATACAGACCGCATTGCGTGAGCACCTTGTGGGGAAATTCGCCATTGACGTCATTCAGGATTTAGAAGATACAATCCTGATGGTTATCGGCAATTACGATATCAAGCCGAAAGAGACGCATCTGGTCGTTTTCGACAACGGGGATGCCGACATCATCAGAAGGTTTTTCCTTGCGAAAGCAATCCAGGGGTGTACGGAGGCTACAGCTAAGACATACAAGAACTTTCTTGAGATTTTCACAAAAGCGATCCGGAAGCATATCGTCGACATCACAACCGATGACATAAGGCTTTTCTTCGCGATGAAGAAGATGAGCAAGGCATCCGATAACTACCTGGTGACTCTCTATCACGTCCTCAGCAGCTTCTTCGGATGGTGCTATAAGGAAGAACTGATTGGGACCAACCCCATGCTACGCGTCGAGAAGATTAAGCTTCGTAAGAAACTTGAAGAGCCTCTTACCGAGGAACAGATGGAAGAACTGCGCCATCACGCCAGGACCAAGCGGGAAACGGCACTGATTGAGTTCCTTTATTCGACGGGATGCCGCATTTCCGAAGTCATAGCTCTCAATAAGGAAGACATAGATCTGGAAAGCCGTGAGGCGAACGTGCTGGGCAAGGGCCGGAAGTGGCGCAAGGTGTATCTTACTCATCGGGCCAAATATGCGCTGATGGATTATCTCAATTCCAGGACGGACAAATCGGAGGCTCTTTTCGGTTACGATTTCTCCACTGTGCCTGACTATCTCAAAAAAAACAATCCACTTTTGGCCAAGTACGGGGAAGACGGACGCCTCACTAAGGACGCGGCTGCGGATCTTATACGTAAAATCGGACGCCGTGCCGGAATCAAGGTGCATCCGCACTTATTCCGGAAGACGGTGGCCACCATATCCCTTCAAAAGGGAATGCCGATAGACCAGGTAAGGATGATGCTTGGACACGAGAGCATTCAGACGACTACCATATACGCGCAGACGAACACCTCCGAAGTCAAGGCCGCTCATGACAGATACGTTTAATCTCTCGTGCCGTCAAAGTAATAGACTCACTATTCAAGTAACCCATACCCCCCATGAAGAACAGTTTCAAAACCCCGTCGTCATATTCCCTGGACCTTCGCCCATGCTGCGATTGCGGCATTGATGAAGGCGGTCTTGCTGCCCTGGAGGGATTCAAGGATCGACTCGACCTCAGGAGTGGAGTTGAAGCCGTAATACTTACCGTGCCCGGTGGTCTTGCGTCCGGCGCCAGTGCGGGATCCGCCCCAGCCTTTCTTTTCAATATCTGCCATATTAAAGAAAATTTATATCTTTGCGCTACCCTCCAAAGGGGAGAGGCTTTCGCCTCTCCGTTTGGTCAGATTCCTATCTCGAAGGAGACTCTGATTTTCCAAATCTTAAAAGTGATTTTGAAGCTCATTCTTTTAACTTTTGGAGGGTTTTTCTACTCACTTACAGGCTTTTCGATTACTCCTTTGCCGTTGTCCCTAACGGCAATACAAATATACGCTTTTATCTTGAATTAACAAAATTTAATCAAGATATTTTCAACATATTTTGTAGAAAAATATACACAAAACGGTGAATATGAGTAGAAGACCATGGACAGAGATGGAGGATATGATTCTCCGAGCGAAATACAGCATAGCCGCTACAGACGAGTTGTGCCGGATCCTGAAACGGACACCGCGCTCCGTTTATGCCCGCGCTCCGTTGTTCGGTCTGAAGCGGGACCGGAGCTGGCTTATCGAAGCCGGGAAGAAACTTTCACAGAACCCGGCAGCCGTTGCCACCAGGTTCGCAAAGGGAAGCGTGCCGGCAAACAAGGGGAAGAAGATGCGGCCAGAGATATACGATAAGCTTGCCCCGACCATGTTCAAGTCCGGCCATATGCCCATCAATCACAGACCGGTCGGAAGTGAGCGGGTAAACGTGGACGGCTATGTTGAAATCAAGGTGGCAGAGCCGAGAAAATGGAAGCTCAAGCACCGCGTGGTATGGGAAGAACAGAATGGACCGATCCCCAGGGGCTACAACATCCAGTTCAGAGATGGAAATCCCCTGAACGTCCAGCTCGACAACCTGTATATCATTTCAAGGGCGGATCAGCTGAAGAATCAGAACAGCATCCAGGCCCGATATCCGGAAGAGCTGCGAGGCGTCATCAGGGTCAAGGCAACGCTGAAGGGTCAGATAACAAGATATAACAAGAAGCACCATGAATAACAACTTATCACTTGAAGCCCTGAAGGCTCACCTTTTTGAAACGATCGAGGGGGTCAAGAACCTCTCGGATAAGAAGGCATCCGACTGCGAGAAGACGTCCATCGAGCAGGCCAAGGCCATAGTCGCGGCCGCTGATTCCATCATCGACATCTACAAGACCCAGATGGAGGGAATACAGCTCGCGGCCAAGATGGACAACGTGAACAGTGCCGTGGGGATCATCACCGGCCTCGGCCTTGTCGATGACGACGCGGTGAAGAAAATCGGAATGTGATGGACAGCAATCTCGAAACCTGGCAGGATGTCCTCGATGCGGACGCGCGGATGAAGTCCATCTTCGGCGTGGGGCTGCTGAAGATGCAGGATACCGAGCTGCTGAAAAAGGGGTACGGCATGCACCTGGATATAATCAAGTTCGAGAAGTATCTGATAGGGCGCTATCCTGAATACCGGAAAGATGAAAGCATGGATGAATTTATTGTCAGGCGTTTCGGCGCCGAAGTCAACGATTTTATAAACAGTTTGATATGATATACGGATATTTGAGAGTCTCGACCGACGAGCAGGACGCCAATTCCCAGAAGCAGGGAGTCGTCTCATTCGCCCAGCTGCACGGATGGAAGATAGATGAATATATCTCCGACGAGGGTGTATCCGGAGGCAAGGATCCGGACAAGCGCAACCTCGGTCCGCTGCTCGGCAAGATCAACAAGGGTGACATCATCATCTGCTCCGAGATCTCCCGCCTTGGCCGTGACCTGTATATGGTGATGGACATCCTGCACTTGTGCATGTCGCGCGAGGCGGTGATCTATACGGTCAAGGACAATTTCGTCCTGGGAGATTCCATTCAGAGCAAGGTGCTTGCCTTCGCGTTCGGACTGTCGGCTGAGATTGAGAGGCAGATGATCAGGCAGCGCACGAAGGAGGGCCTTGCCCTCCGCGTGAAGATGGGTGTGCTGCTGGGTCGTTGTCCGGGGTCGAAGAATATCATTGATAATTCCAAATGCGCCCGGAAGAAAGACGATATTCTCATGCAGTACAACCTCGGGGTACCTGTCAGGCGTATTGCGACGAATCTTGACTTGTCAAGGCACTCGATTGAAAGATTTCTGGACAGGGAACTGAATCTTGGTAAGAAATGGCTAATAGAAGAGGATAAGAGGAAGAAGGAGAACGTCGTCAAATACAAAATGGAATCGGGTAACTATAAGATTGTCCCTCTGCACAGGGAGAAGACCATCGCTCTCATCAACGAAGACCTGACCATCCCTCAGATTGCGGAAAGGTTCCCGGAATACACCTACGAGCAGGTGTATGACACCATCTTCTGCGACGATGAGTTCCACAAGCTGTACCGCCAGCACGGCCAGCTCAAGCTTGTCAAGAAATCAAGATAGCATAAAACGACAAATATGATCCCGCAGGAAATAATAAGCAAGGTCCTGGATATAGACATAGTAAAGATATTCGAGGACGAGAATATCGAGCTCAAGCGAAGCGGTAACGGGAGGAAGGTTGCCTGCTGCCCGTTCCATAACGAGAAGACTCCGAGCCTGTCCGTCGATGTGGCGAAGAACCTATGGCACTGCTTCGGCTGCGGCGAGGGTGGGAACGGTGTGTCGTTCATCATGAAGCTGAAAGGATTCACCTTCCCGGAGGCGGTGCGCTATCTTGCCCAGCACAACGGCATCCACTATGAGGAGAGAGAGCAGACCCCTGAGGAGATGGAGGCGCAGCACCACCGTGACAGGCTTTTCACAATCAACCGTGAAGCCCAGGAGTTTTTCGTCTCACAGCTTGCAGCGGCCCCGGTGGCCAGGGACTATCTCAAGAGTCGGAGCTGGGACATGGACACGGACCAGGGCAAGGAGACTGTGGCCCTGTTCGGTCTCGGCTATGCTCCGAGGGGGAATGCGCTGCTGGAGCATCTGAGGAAGAAGGGCTGGAGCCGGGATGAGGATATCAGGCTCATGGAGGAGGCAGGTCTGATAAGCAGGAACGAAGATACCAGGGAGCCTTATGATTTCTTCCGGTCAAGGATTACGTTCCCGATCTTCAACACTTCGGGGATGATCGTCGGCTTCTCCGGCCGCGATGTCACCGGTGAAGCACGGAGCAAGTATGTCAACACCCGGGAGACCCCCATATACAGCAAGAGCCGCAACTTGTACGGCTGGTCGCAGGCCCTGAGGCGGATATCCACCGAGAGGAAGGTCGCGCTGGTCGAGGGCAATCCGGATGTGATACGCTTGCATGAGATCGGCATAGACTATGCCGTGGCTCCTCTTGGTACGGCCCTCACTCCGGAGCAGATAGAAATCATAGGGAAGAAGGCTCAGACCGTGATAATAGTCGGGGACCGTGATGCCGCCAAGGGCGGTGACGGCAAGGATCTTCCGGGTGACAAGGCTGTCATCACGAACGGAGAGGCGCTCACGAAGGCCGGGATCACCGTCCAGGTGATGACCTTGCCGCAGGAGGATCCCGGCATCAAGGTCGATGCCGATTCCTATTTCCAGACGCGGCGGGCGGCTGCGGAGTTCAACTTCCTTCTCAGCACGGCGACCGAGGACTACATCCCGTGGATCTGCGGCAAGAAGATGGAATCGACAAAGTCGGATGCGGACAAGGCCCAGGCGATTGTCGATGTCTGCCAGCTGCTCAGCTGGGTGAAGGATGAGAACACAGCCGAGATATATGTGGACAGCTTCGCGAAGAAGTACCGTAACGGTGCGATCTGGAAGCGCGAGTATCATAAGGCGAAGGGTGAGCGCGAGAGGGAGGTGAAGATCAAGGACGGTAGCCAGGACATGCTCTCGCAGTACGGATTCTATGTGGCCGACAACTGCTATTGCTCCGCCGGACAGGCGGGAAGCGAGCGGTACTGGAGCAACTTCATAATGACGCCTATCCTGCACATCAGGGATGAGAAGAATGCGAGACGAATCTACGAGATCCGCAACAACAAGGGGCAGTCGGCGGTCGTGAAGTTCAATCAGTCCGAGCTGGTGTCATTCACCGATTTCAAGACCCGCATCGAGACGGCCGGAAACTTCATCTGGGAAGCCGGGCAGGGTGAGCTCACAACCCTGAAGAAGTTCCTGTATGACGGGACGCCTTCGGCGGATGAGATCAGGCAGCTGGGCTGGCAGAAGCAGTGGGAGTTCTATGCCTGGGGCAACGGCGGATTTGACAATGAGGGGAATTTCGTCAAGGCCGACAAGTACGGCATCATAGAGATAGGAGGGCGGAAGTTCTACATCCCCGGGTGTTCCCTCGACACCATGGCCAATACACAGGGATATCAGCAGCAGCGCAGGTTTGTCTATGCCGAGACGAACGATATCAGCCTGCGTGCGTTCAGTAAGCAGCTTATCGAGGTGTTCGGGGATAATGCGAAAGTGGGACTGTGCTTCCTGGTCGCGAGCCTGTTCCGTGATGTGATAGTGAAAATCACGACAGGATTTCCGATACTCAACCTCTTCGGGCCGAAGGGTTCTGGAAAGTCCGAGCTTGGGCATGCGCTGACATCCTTCTTTGTTCCGAACAACAAGGCACCGAATATCAACAACTCCACAAAGGCTGCTCTGGCGGAAGCGGTGGCCGAGGTGAGCAACGCCGTCGTGCATCTGGATGAGTTCCGCGACGATATCGAGACGGACAAACGTGAGTTCCTGAAAGGACTGTGGGACAGTACCGGCCGGTCAAGGCTGAACATGGACAACAAGAAGGACCGTGAGATCACTGCAGTGGACTGCGGAGTCATCATGTCGGGACAGCAGCAGCCGTCGGCGGACATCGCGCTGCTGAGCAGGGTCGTGTATCTGACCTTCGACAAGACCGAGTTCAGCGACGATGAGAAACGCAATTTCGAAACCTTGCAGACTATCGAGAAGAGAGGGCTCACCCATCTGACCAGGCAGATATTGAGGCTGCGTCCGGTATTTATCGGGCGGTTCAGGCAGGCGTGGGACGCAACGCTCGATGATGTCAATGCCACGGTGAAGATGCACGGCATAGAGGACAGGACCCTCCGGAACTGGGCTACGGTACTCGCGGCGTTCCGGGCCGTGGAGATAGAACTTGACATGCCGTTCTCATATAAGGAGATGCTGCAGATATGTTCGGATGGCTGTATCAACCAGAACAAGGCGACGAAGGCCAGCAACGAACTCAGCGGATTCTGGGATATCTTCGATGTTCTTGTATCATCCGGCAAGGCATGGATGGAGGTGGACTATAAGATCAGGAGAGGAGGAAAGCCGAAGCGGTTCAGGGGGGCGGCGGACAACTTCGAGTTCAACCCCGGGAAGCGGTACCTGTTCCTCAATTTCAACAGGCCGCTCCAGCTGTACGCCAAGGAGCTGAAGGAATCGAGCCGGAAAGGAGTGCCGGTGGAGACCCTCAGGTATTACCTGGAGAAGTCCAAGGAGTATCTGGGCACGGTACAGAGCGAGCGCTTCAGGATAGTGGACACTGCCACCGGCTATGTCAGGCGGGGTGAGGAGAAGTCGAAGCCGTACCAGGCCATGGTGTTCGATTATGATCTGATAGAGGAGCACTATAACATCAGCCTGGAAGTGAGCGGTTCAGTCCCTGATGAGGACTTCATCCAGGAGGCCGGGGATATCCAGGACTATGCAACCGGAAGGCTGCCTTATGATGAGCAATAATGTCGGATTCAAGCGTTTCCTCCTGAGGACGTCCGGGGATGTGTCCGATTTCGAGAAACGGATGGGAGACAATCTTCAGGAGAAGGCGGAAAAGTGTCTTAAATGGCTCCGTGGGTTTCCGGTCATGAGGTGGACGGATCCACTGCGCGGTGTGTATGAGGCCGAGGTCGCCAGGGAGGTCATACAGACCATATGCTATCTTTACATCCGGAAGCGGATCAGAATATCTTTTGATGAGAGCATGCGTGTCAGGGTGGAGCCGGATGATCAGGAGGCATGGATCAAGAAAAATTTCAGCTCGGAATACAAATTCAAAAAATCTTCGGATTATCTGTGATTTTCTTGTGAAATATTTGTATACTATAATATTTTATAGTATCTTTGTAGTGCAATCAAACACAAGATATTATGGAAGATTTAACAGAACAGGAACGAGAACTTATCGAGATGATAAGAGCAGTTCAAAACAGCAAACACAACCCTTCAAAAGAGTTGAAACGCTACACAAAAGAACTTTTTGACAAACTTTTGAATGATTAAGGAACCGCCCTCCGGGGCGGTACCTTTCAGACTATCATCATATGGATATCAAGGACAAATACAAAAATTCAACAATCATTCCTCTCATCGAGGATATCTATGACTTCATTACCTGGGGCGATTTTGCCAAGGAATATTTCGATCATTCGGCTTCGTGGTTTTATAACAAGATGCGAGGCGTTGACGGAAACGGTGGGATCGGGGCCTTTACTGAACAGGAGAAGGGACAATTCAAGGCTGCTTTGTGTGATCTTTCGGACAGGATCAAGGCAGCGGCGCAGAAGTTATGATCCCCACGAAAGCGCATCTTCCGATGCGTGTTTGATTGCAAATTGTCCGTCCTGTGGGGTGGCGGACGAGGAGGCGGAGCTATCCGCCTCCTTTTTTGCTTACAAATCGTAAGCAGTGGCAAGAATAATGTCGTGGTACCGGGGATTTTTTTCTCTGGTACCACGGCTTTATTTATGCATTTTCGAGAGCTGTACTTACAAATTGTAAGCACTTTTTTAGAAAAGTGGCATTTTTGATTATCAAATGTACTATGTCACAATAAAATAATAGTGCTTACATATAGCGATTATTCAAATAAAATGACTATATTTGAGTGATTTTTGAGCTGAGGAACTGAAAAAGTGCTTCTACACCTTCTACAATTTCTACAATTGTAGTAATCAGTAAGTTAAGCACTCTACAAGTTTCTACGATGTTCTACAATTTTCTACAAAAAAGACGCGGTTTCTACAGATTTTCTACAAATGTGAATTTTGTAGAATTATAACCTATTGATTATAAGCATTGTAGAATTGTAGAATTTGTAGAACGAAAAAAGCCTCTACCAAATTTTGAAAACGCATTTTTTTGCTTTGCCGATGATAGAAGTTCAACTGAGGTTACAAATTGGAAGGTACTTGGATTATCTGGGGTATCTTTTCCCCATTGATCCGGATACGAAGGCTTACAAAGTCACATCATCTTCTGACCTCGGGAAACTCCTGATCTGCTATGTGAAGGTGTCCGACACTCCTGTAAGGACTGTTGCTGAAGATTCCGGGCAGCATGTCGTCACCCTGTCATTGCCGTTGACGGAGATTACCCAGGACAAGCAGAACAAGTGGCTTTACTACACAGATACCGATATGAAGCGTCTGGAAGCGGTACTCCGCGCTTCTTTCAACATAGACTTCATCGCTTATTACATGAAAGGCATGTCGATGGGCTATCAGAAGAAGGAGGTCATAGAGATGTTCATTGTAAGCCGTGGATTGGTGAGCTCTGATCCGTTCGAGGCCATGCACAAGCGGGTGTACCGCATGGAGCAGCACAAGATGTCAGCCTTGAGCACCCAGCTGCAGAGGAAGGCGAAATACTTCGATGAGACGTTGGATCTAACAGGATTGATATGATACGTATA
>JAZRXV010000046.1:0-10471 GCA_045600405.1 Candidatus Cryptobacteroides sp. | reverse complement strand
GTTTCCCTCACAGCCGCACAAAGTGGTTTGCAAACTGCGCCTGAACGCCGTATGCGGTGGGCCTACCACCATCTCTTTCAAAGTTGCGAAGAACATCTTTCAAGTGGCCAACCCTACAAATGTTCTTCTCGTGACACACCGTTTCCGGCAAAAATAAACAAACCCACGTCCTGAAAAGTTTCAAAACGTGGGTTTATTGTTGCATTTCGTAAATAAAATGCAAAAAGACATCTTTATTTCTTGCGAGCCGTTTTCAAAGCATCGAAACCCTTACCATAGACCCCCGTCACTGAGGAAACGGACATGAACACATCCGGGTCGATGGACCTGATATATCTGAGCATGATATTGAGGTCCGCCTTCCTGGTGAGTACCATAAGCACCTCCATGGACTGCTTGGTGTACCAGCCCTTTCCATCGAGCACAGTGACGCCCCTATGGAGGTCATTGGTGATTGCATCGGCTATCTCGGCGTACTTCTTCGACAATATGAACAACTGGACCGACTGCTTCGACCCGGACAGGACCATGTCAAGGGCCGTGCTTACCAGCGTGATGAGCACGAAACCGTAAACTACGGTCGTGACCTTTTCGGTGAATGGCAGCAGCGACCCGTCAGGCATATATGACGGTACGATAAGGGATGACAGAATAACGACTGCATCTGTACACAATATCATCCTTCCTGGAGAAACTCCTCGGTACTTGTTGACTATCAAAGCAATGATATCCGTACCACCGGTGCTTCCGCCCTGGGACATGGAGATGCCTATTCCAACGCCCGTCATTATGGCCCCTATGATGGTGCACATCAGTTTCCCGTTGTCAAGCGCCATGGTCTGTATGAATTCCTGAGGGATGATACGCTGGAAAAGGTTTAGTCCGAAAGAGCAGATGATCACGGCGTATATCGTCTTTCCGCCGAAACTCTTGCCGAGGGTCTTGAGGGCGATGGCCAGCAATACTGCATTGATTGCAAGATATGTCCATCCTATTCTGACCGCTCCGCCGGTGGCATACTGCACAATGGAAGCGATACCGGTAACACCCCCGCCCACAAGGTTGTTGGGCACGAGGAAAATGCTCCATCCCAGCACATACAAGAGCAGACCTATTGTTATTATTAGATACTCTTTTCCAACCCGGAAAACCGATTTGGCACTTATTCCCATGTTATTTCCTTTTATACTTCAAACCTGTCTTGATCTCCTCGAAGCCTTCGCCATATACATTATGCGTAGGCGAAACCGACATGAAAGCCCTCGGGTCAATCTCCTTTATGACTCTTGACAAGCCTGAGAACTCCTTCTGGCTGATAAGTATAAGCAGGACATTCCTGTCCTGCCTGGTATACCATCCCTGTGCCTTCAGCACGGTGACGCCCCTCTCCATCCTGTTGATGATATGGTCTGCAATCTCTTCATACTTGTCGGAGAATACTATGAGCTGGTATGAAGATTTCTTTCCTCCCACGACCGTGTCGATAATCATGGTGAACGCTATCACCTCCGTGAGGCCGTAGCACATATCGGAGAAATTCTTGTCCGGAAGGAAAAGAAGCAGGGCACATACAAGCACATCGGAGATGAGGAAGGTCGTGCTCAGCGACACCGGCCAGTACTTATTGACCATAAGGGCGATGATGTCCGTTCCTCCCGTACTGCCGCCGAACCTGATCACAAGTCCTATCCCGACCGCTTCCAGAAGGCCGGCAATGATAGGGATCAGCAAGGTCTCTTCGACATAGAAGAAATGCCCCTGGATACTGTGCAGTATCTCAGCATCCGCCATCAGTTCCATTGCAACCGTGGACATAACTATGCAGTAGATAGTCTTGAATCCGAAACCTATCCCCATCGCAAGCACCGCGACGATAATCAACAAAGCGTTGATGGCGAAATATGAATATTGCGCCGGGATAAGTCCTCCCGTAGCATATTGTATGACGGTACACAGTCCCATCATTCCGCCCGCCGACATTCCGTTCGGTATCATGAAGCACTCCCATGATATCGCAAATACGAAACAGGCGAAAGTCAGGAAGAAATAATCTGTCAGTAACCTTCTTATTTTCGCCCAGGCCATCATTTGACCACTATGTTCACGATTCTGCCAGGTACAACGATGACTTTCGCAATGCTGAGGCCGCCGACATACTTGGCTGTCTGTTCCATGGCCCGCACCGCAGCCTCGACCTCTGCCGGAGACGCGCTCTTAGGCATGTCCACGGTAAAGCGCATCTTGCCGTTGAACTGGACAGGATAAGTCACATTGTCCTCGGCCGCATAGGCGGCGACGAATTCAGGATATGATGCATATGTCACCGTATCCTCATGCCCGAGGAGGTGCCAGAGTTCCTCGGCGATGTGAGGGGCGAATGGACTCAGGAGTATGACCATAGGCTCAAGTATCTCCTTCTTGTTACAGTTAAGGGCGGTCAGCTCGTTCACTGCAATCATGAATGCGCTTATGGTCGTATTGTATGAGAATGACTCGATGTCATCCTGTTCCTTCTTTATGAGTTTGTGGAGTTCCTTGAGCTCTGCCGGAGTAGCCTTTTCATCCACAACGGACCATTCTCCCTTGTTGAAGAACAGCCTCCAGAACTTCTTCAGGAAGCGGTTGACACCGTCTATGCCCTTGGTATCCCATGGCTTGCTCTGCTCGATAGGGCCGAGGAACATCTCGTACAGACGCAGTGTATCAGCGCCATATGTGTTGCAGATATCATCCGGATTGACCACGTTGTACATGGACTTGCTCATCTTCTCGACAGCCCAACCGCAGACATACTCACCGTTCTCAAGCACGAACTCGGCATCAGCGAATTCCGGACGCCAGTTCCTGAATGCCTCGATGTCAAGCCTGTCATTATGGACGATATTGATATCGACATGGATTTCGGTGGTCTCATATTCCTTGCGGAGTCCTGCGGACACGAACTTGTTGGTGCCGACGATACGGTACACGAAGTTCGAACGTCCCTGTATCATTCCCTGGTTTATGAGTTTGCGGAACGGCTCGTCCTCGCAGACATAGCCCAGGTCGTACAGGAACTTGTTCCAGAACCTTGAGTAGATAAGATGTCCTGTGGCATGCTCCGTGCCTCCGATATACAAATCGACATTACGCCAATATCCGTCCGCCTCGCGGCTGACAAGCGCCTTGTCATTGTGAGGGTCCATATAGCGCAGATAGTATGCGCTGGATCCGGCAAATCCCGGCATTGTGCTGGTCTCAATCGGATATCCCCTATATGTCCAGTCCTTTGCACGTGCCAGAGGAGCCTCCCCTGTCGGCTTGTATGAATCTATCTCAGGGAGAAGGAGCGGAAGGTCTTCCTCAGGAATAGGGGTGGCGACACCGTCCTTGTAATATATAGGGAACGGCTCGCCCCAATATCTCTGACGTGAGAAAATGGCATCGCGCAAGCGGTAGTTGGTCTTGCGGCGCCCCAGGCCGTGTGCCTCAACGTAATCCTTGGCAGCTTCGATAGCCTCCTTGACATGCATTCCGTTAAGGAAACCAGAATTGCACATGACTCCCTCCTTGGCATCGAAACTTTCCTCCGATACATCGCAGCCTTCGATAAGAGGGATGATAGGCAGATTGAATTTCTTGGCAAAGGCATAGTCACGGCTGTCATGTGCAGGAACGGCCATGATAGCGCCGGTGCCATATCCTGCAAGGACATATTCGGAAATCCAGATAGGGACTTTTTCGTTGGTAAGAGGATTGATACCGTATGAGCCGGAGAACACGCCTGTCACGGTCTTGGTCTCGGCGATGCGCTCACGCTCAGTCTTCTTCTTCACATATTTGAGATACTCGTCAACCTCCGCCCTCTGCTCAGGTGTGACAAGGCTGTCAACCAGCTCGCTCTCAGGAGCGAGCACCATGAAAGTGACCCCGAATACGGTGTCCGCCCTGGTAGTGAAGATGGTGACAGGCATCTCGCGGTCTCCACAGATTGTATTGAACACCATCTCGGTGCCTTCCGACCTGCCTATCCAGTTGCGCTGCATCTCCTTGAGGGAATCAGTCCATTCGAGAGAATCAAGAGAGTTGAGGAGACGTCCGGCATATGCCGACACGCGCAACTGCCACTGTCTCATCTTCTTCTGCTCCACCGGGAATCCTCCGCGGACACTCAGGCCATCCTTCACCTCATCATTGGCAAGCACGGTCCCGAGGCCTTCACACCAATTGACGGATGTCTCGCCCAGATAGGCGATACGGTAATTCATAAGGATATCGGCCTTCTCTTTCTCGGAAGCCGAATTCCACTGCTCCGCAGTGACATCCCCATATCCGCTTGTCTCCAGCATGGCGACAAGCTCGCTGATAGGACGCGCCTTGTCCGCAGCCTTGTCATACCAACTGTCGAACATGCGCAGGAAAGCCCACTGGGTCCATTTGTAGAATCCCGGATCACAGGTGCGGACTTCCCTTGACCAGTCATAGGAAAAGCCTATCCTGTCAAGCTGGCTGCGGTAGCGGGCGACATTGTCACTCGTCGTCTTCTCCGGATGCTGGCCGGTCTGGATGGCATACTGCTCTGCCGGAAGTCCGAATGCATCGTATCCCATAGGATGGAGCACGTTGAAACCCTTCAGTCTCTTATATCTTGAGAAGATATCACTTGCAATATATCCAAGCGGATGGCCGACATGAAGACCCGCTCCTGAAGGATACGGGAACATGTCAAGGACATAGAACTTCGGCTTGGAAGCATCCTCGGTCACCTTATATGTACCATTGGCAGCCCAATATGCCTGCCACCTGCTCTCAATGTCTAAAAAATCGTACTCCATAAATTCTCTCTTTTATTTTTTTCTCTTTTCCAATTTGAAATCAACGTATAGCGACATCGCGCATTTGACCTTTTCACCACGTACACGGGCCGGTTTCCAATCAGGTGAGGCGGAAATCACACGCACCGCCTCGTCATCCAGCAACGGGTCCACACCCTTGGCCACGGTGACATCCCTTACCTTGCCTTTCTCGTCAATGACGAAATCCACGAGGACACGGCCCTGGATACCATGGGTGACCGCTTCGGGAGGATATCTCAGATAGACATACACCCATTTCTTGAGGAAGTTCACCGGATCGCCGGAGCCGAGGAATGCAGGCTTGTAATCGCAGTCGGAGAACGGGATCACATCCTGCCCTGGCTGTTTCTTCCCTGATGTATCCGATACGCGGAAAGACGGCTTGGCTCCATTGACGAGACGGATCGTGAAATTGTAGATATACTCCATCTCCCGTTCCATGTCCGCATATTCGATTATGGACTCCGTATCCTTCTCGGTATTGTATTCCGGGAACATGCCGGTAGTAAACATCACTGACGGTATCTCCTTGTCATAGAAGGACCTGTGATCCGACCCCACCGGTTCCATACCGACAATCTTCGGATGTACCGGCTGAAGTGTTGAGGACAAGGATTCTATCGCATCATTCAAATCCATGTTCGATGCCGTATAAGCATAAAATCCCGTGGATCCGGTCCCTAGCATATCCAGATTGATCATGGCATCTATGTTGGCAACGCCGCCGAAAGAACGGTTGAGCATATACCATGAGCCCGCATTCATCTCCAGGGAAGAGCCGAATGCAGCGATTATGACCGAGCGTTTCAGCAGCAGGCTGTTCGTATTGAGGGTTCTCGCAAGCTCCATGAGCATTGCCAGGCCGGAAGCATTCCCATTAGCTCCGTAGAAAGTGACCGGCTTCTGTTCCCCGTCAACGTTGACGCTGGCCGTCCCCATATTGTCAAGACGTGCCCCTATCACTATGTAGTGCTCCCTCAGGTTCTTGTCATAGCCGGGTATGAATCCCAGCACATTCCTTGACGTCAGCGTATCCCCCGACGCAAGTTTCATTCCGAAAAGTTCACCTTCTTCTCCGGAGAATATCTCCACTCCGTACGATTTCAGTGTCTCAGTGACATATCTTGCCGCCTCCCGCTCTCCCTCGGACCCGGCCTTGCGGCCTTCCAGCATGGCGGAGGAAAGATATCCTATATGCTTTTTGAACCCGGATACAGCCTCACTGTCATCGAGGTCAAGATAGGAGGATTCCTTGAACTGGGAGAATGCCGGCAGCGAACAGGACAGCAGCAGAAGGATGAGAAGTTTCTTCATACTCTATTCTTTGACAAGTATCCAGGCATCATCCGGTACATAACTGAGACCGAGCAGGGCATCGAGGGACTTCTGCGCTTCTGCGTAATCATCCGTAGGGCAGGCGCCGACCGTAGTCATGCCGTTGGTCTGGTTGATTAGAGTTGCGGGGAAACCTGATTTCGCCAGCATCTCCACCATCTTTTCCGCATTGGTCCTTTCAGAGAAAGCGCCTACTACTATATAGCACCGACGGCTTAAGGAAGACCTGCGTTCCTCTTTTGCCGGAGCTTTGGTGTCTGATGCCATGGCATCAGTTTCAGCCTTCACAGGCTCTTCAGATACGGCCTGGGTATCAGACGTAACAGTATCCTTTGGGGCGGAAGCCAACTTCTGCTGTTCGAACTTTTCTATCACAGCCCTCTTGGCCGCGATATCCGCAGATGTGGGTCTTCCGGCCAGACTCCTCATGAAATCACAGCCGCCGGCGAGCAGCACGATAGCCGCCAGAAACAGATATGCCAGAATTTTTCTCATAAAATACAAATTTAACTAAAAGTTTTATATTTGCACCTCGATATGCGCAAGGTAGCAATCCATACCATACTTTTTTCACTGATCATCTGCCCTGTATGCAGGAGCCAGAACATAGACTACACCATCCCGTATCCACGCGCGCTGCATGACGCAGCGGATACACTGACACTTTTCATAATCGGTGACGTGATGATGCATTCCCCGCAGTTCTCCAAGGACCATCACAAGTTTTTCAAAAACATTGCCAGCCCGATGAAGGACGCGGATTTCGCGATAGCCAACATGGAATTCACTCTTGCCGGCCCTCCATATTCCGGATACCCGTCCTTTTCAGCCCCGGAACACATAGCCCCATACATGGCTGTCGATTGCGGCACGGATGTATTCCTTACCGCCAACAACCATATTACTGACAGAGGCAGGGACGGCATGTCAAGGACCCTTCAGATATACCAGGACCTGTCCGAAGATACAGGACTGATGGTGACAGGGACATTCCGGAATGAAAACGAGAAAATGGAAACCTACCCTCTGATGCTTGAGAAACATGGTTTCAAGATTGCGCTCATCAATTTCACCTACGGCACCAACAACGGCATCAGGTCCGGACTTCCATCAACCAATTGGATGGACAAGGACGAAGTGCATGAAGCGTTCGTCCGGGCGAAAGAAAAAGATGCAGACTTCATCGTCGCCCTGCCCCACTGGGGAGAGGAATACCATCTGAGACATTCAAGGGAACAGGAGGAATGGGCCGGATGGCTTATCGCGGAAGGCGCGGATGCCATCATAGGTTCACATCCGCATGTAGTCCAGGACACTACGCACATCAACGGGAAACCGGTATTCTTCTCATTGGGAAACGCCGTATCCAACATGAGCGTAACCAATTCCAGGCTGGAACTCGCCGTCACGCTGAGGTTCGTAAGCGACCGTGTGGAAAAAAAGATGAGGATGATGGAGCCGGAGCTGGCGTTCATGTGGTGCACACTGCCGGAGACCCTCACGGACAGTTACGCCACCATATTCGTAAAGGAGTGGGCCAACCGACGTGACGATTGGCTCACTCCTTCAGATTTTGACAATATGATGGAAACCTATGACCGCGTGAAAGCGGTCACAGGAATCGAAGACTGACAATTACTGTGCGATAGCATTGTACTTCTCATACTTGGAGGCGAACTCGTCATCTCCGCGGAGAAGGAAGCATGCGCTCTTGAGATAAGTTGCAAGGCTGGCCTTGACCTCTTCGTCCGTACCGGACTCATAAGCCTTCTCGAGCGGTGCCACACAAGCCTTGAGATATTTCTCGAAATCAGTCATGAGTTCCATGTACTTGGCATCGTCATTCTCAAGATTTGCAGCGGTCTGGATATCGGCAGCCTTATTGTAGAAGTAAAGTCCCTTGCCGATATATCCGTAAACGTAAGAAGGATCGATCTCAGCGCACCTGTCATATGCCTTGATGGCAGCCTCTTCATTCCCGAGCTTTGAATGGGCGTTTCCTTCAACATAGAAAAGGGAAGCGTTGCCAGGCTCATTTGCCTTTGCACCGTCGAGAAGCTCGAAAAGACGGTCTGTGTCCTCTCCGCTGGTGACATAGTAGTTGATGAGGCCTACAAGTATGCTCTGGCTCTGAGGATACTTGCTGAATCCTTCCTCGAGGTATGACTTGGATGCATCCTTGTCACCGAGCTTGTCGGAAATGTCTGAAAGCTTGGCATAAGCCTCGCCATCTTCTCCGGCATAACCGTAATCGATGCACTTCTTGAAGAATGTCTTTGCACGCTCTGCATCCTGGCCCATCCATGCGGTAAGTCCTGCATTATATACAGCATTTGTGTCAAGAGTGCTGTATGGAGCGGTTCCAGAAGCGAGGAATGCATTCTCAAAACACTTGGAAGCAACATCGTACTTACCGAAAGAGTATGCATTGTATGCTTCCTCCGTGAACTTGTCAGCAACATTCTTTATACCTGCAGGGATTTCCTTGATCTTCTGGCTGGCATCAAGTTCTGCGGCCTTCTTGAATGCATCAAGAGCCTGGGTGAGAGCATTCTCAACTGCAGGTTTGGTGACATTTATGATGGAAAGCACGCCTGACTGATCGAAATAGAGCTCCTTGTTGTCGAAGATCTGCTTGATCATAGGCTGACCGTTAATCACAACCTGCTCCTCTGACAGCGGCTTCTCACTGCCACCGATAAGCTTGATGTCATTCTGGGTCATACCTGACCAGTAGTTGCCGGCAGGGGCATTGTATGCATCAAGAAGGGCCTGACCGTACTTGATCCAGGTAGCGGCCTTGGTGTTCTTCTTGACGTTCTCAACAGCAGCCTTTGCTGTTTCTACGGCAGTCTTGGCAGCGCCTACGCTCTTTGTCTGAGCTCCGGCGAACTGAATTGAGGCAACGAGTGCCAAAACAAAAAAGATTTTCTTCATAATGTGTTAATGTTTCTTGTGTTCTATTCGGTTGTCTCCACGGCCACCGGCTCTCCGGTCTCCTGGATTTCATCATCTTCTTCGTTCTTTGCTACAGGAGAGACTGCGGCAATCGCATCCCCTTCCCTGATATTTATGAGTTTCACTCCCTGTGTGGCCCTTCCCGCCACCCTGATATCGGAAACAGCCATCCTTATCGTAAGGCCTGATTTCGTGATGATCATAAGGTCGTTATCCTCAGTAACGGACTTGATAGCAACAAGCGGGCCAGTTTTTTCCGTGATATTGATAGTCTTGACACCCTTGGCCCCCCTTGAGGTCTTGCGATACTCCTGCACATCGGTACGCTTACCATATCCGTTCTCGCTGACTACCAGGATGGTACGGTCCGCTGCATCCTCGGCGGCAGGGTTGTTTGAAAGGGCTCCGATCACTTCGTCACCTTCGTCGAGGCTGATGCCGCGCACTCCTGAAGAATCCCTTCCAAGTGACCTGAGTTCGGACTCGTCGAAACGGCAGCAGCGGCCTCCGCGGGCGGCTATCATCATCTCATGCCCGCCATCGGTAAGGAGCGCATCAAGCAGTTCGTCCCCTTCGCGGATATTGATGGCCTTTATGCCCTTGTTGAAACTGCGGGAATTGGTATATTCCGAAAGGTCGGTCTTCTTGACGACACCCTTCTTGGTGACAAGGGTGACAAACATAGGCACACTTGTATCGGCATTCTTCGGGAGAGGAATATTGAGATAAGTGCGGATGTTGTCCTCAGACTCTATTGCGAGCATGTTCTGGATGGCGCGTCCCTTGGAAGTACGCGTCCCCTCAGGCAGTTCGTACACCTTCTTGCAGTACCTGACACCCTTGTCGGTGAAGAACAGCATGACAGAGTGCATATTGGCCACATAGATATGCTCGATGAAGTCCTCGTCGCGCGTAGCGCTGGCCTTCCTGCCCACTCCGCCGCGGCTCTGCGTATGGAATTCGGAGAGCGGGGTGCGCTTTATGTAGCCCAGATGGGATATCGTTATCACGACATCCTCATCGGAATAGAAATCCTCAGGGTTGAATTCGTCGGCGCTGAGTGAAATCTCGGTACGGCGAGGGTCACCATACCTGGCCTTGATGTCCTGGCATTCCTGCTTTACGATAGCAAGCTGCTCGGCATCGCTGGCAAGGATCTCACGGCAACGCGCGATGAATATCTCAAGTTCGTCATATTCGGCCTGGAGCTTGTCCTTCTCCATGCCTGTGAGTTGGCGGAGACGCATCTCCACGATTGCCGCGGCCTGGATCTCGGAGAAGCCGAAGACGGCGATGAGCTCGTTCCTGGCCTCGTCAACGGTCTTGGATTTCTTTATGATGGC
>JAZRXV010000045.1:0-33682 GCA_045600405.1 Candidatus Cryptobacteroides sp. | reverse complement strand
GCTTGCTGTCGTCATCGAGTGAAATATATTTGCGCTGCAAGCGGCTCTCCTGCTCGACGGTGTCGAGAGCGGTGTTTCTTGCAATAGTGCGGAGCCAGGTGAAGAACTGGCTCTTGGATGGATCATAACTGCTTATCTGCCTGAAAGCCTTTTCGAAACTTTTCGAGCAGATGTCATCGACATAGAAGTCATCCAGATTCTTCATCCATCCTCTGATGTATGAACGGAGCGATTCGATATGCGTATCCCAAAGTTCGGTGAAAGCGGCCCCGTCGCCTATCATCGCGAGCCTGATGAGTTCATCAATGGGCCTCGAGCCAGGTCTTGCCATAATTGCATTCAACTGTTAAAGGTACAGACAGTCGTACAACCCCCTCCATCTCTTCCACCAGGATTGAACGGACTGTCTCAATTTCGTCTTCAGGGACTTCAAGAAGAAGTTCATCATGTATCTGGAGCACCATCCTTGCCTTCAGACCTTCAGCCTCCAGGCGGCGCTCCACCGCTATCATTGCCATCTTGATGATATCCGCAGCAGTGCCCTGGATAGGTGCGTTGACGGCATTCCTCTCGGCAAGAGAGCGTATGTTGGCATTGTTCGAATTCACGTCAGGAGTATAGCGCCGCCTGCCGAAAAGCGTTTCCACATATGAATTCTTCCTGGCGTCCGACAATATGCCGTCAATGAATCCACGTATGCTTGGGAAAGAGGCGAAATAGTCCTCTATGATCTGCTTCGCCTCGCTTCGGGAGCATTTCAGCCGCTGGCTGAGGCCGAATGCCGAGATACCGTACATGATCCCGAAATTGGCCGTCTTGGCGACACGGCGCTGCTCCGCTGTGACCGACCCGACCGGCACATGGAAAATCTTCGCCGCCGTAGCGGCATGCACGTCACGTCCGCTCCTGAATGCCTCGCCCATGTGTTCGTCTCCGCACAGGTGTGCCATGATACGGAGTTCTATCTGAGAGTAGTCCGCGGACATCATGACCCAGCCATCCTTGCCGGCGACGAAAGCCTTGCGTATTTCACGTCCTTCCTCAGTGCGTATCGGAATGTTCTGCAGGTTCGGATTGGAACTGCTCAGGCGCCCGGTGGAGGTCAGTGCCTGATTGAAGGTGGTGTGCACTCGTCCGTCCGCCGCAGAGATGTAGCCCGGGAACGGTTCAATGTAAGTGGAAAGAAGTTTCCTTGTTCCTCGATAGTCCAGGATAGCATCAATTATGGGACTGCGGTCGGCAAGCTCCTGAAGGGTCTGCTCGTCGGTAGGCCAGTTGCCGGATTTCGGTTTCTTTGCTTTAGGGTCCAGTTTCATTTTCTCGAAAATGACCTCCCCGATCTGTTTCGGGGATCCGACATTCAGGGACGGAGCATCTGCCAAACTCCGCACTTCCGCCTCCTTCGAGAGCATGCGGGCACGCAGTCCGTCAGCGAAATCCTTCAATGAGGCAAGGTCAACCTTGACTCCGTTCTCCTCCATGAGCGCCAGCACACGGACAAGGGGCTCTTCTATCTCATCGTAAAGTTTCGTAATGTTCTCCGCCGATGCCATCTCTGCCATGAGCCTGTCGGCGAGCAACCATATCGCCACGGTTTCCCTCGCCTTGTCAGAGTCGCCATACTCGGGAACCTCATCAAACAGCGATCCCGTGGACACATTCTCCTGAGATACCGTCAGGTCCACGCCGAGATAGCTCTTGGCAAGGACATCCACCTTATGGCTGCGCTCCGGATTCAGAAGATAATGCATCAGTTCAATATCCTCAAGCCTGCCGGCAAGGCGTATGCCTTCGATATGAAGACGCTTGATCATCGATTTCATATCGACGCCGGCTTTCACTATACCAGGGTTTTCAAGGATACTTCGGAAGTCCGATGCCGTGCCTTTCGCCACTTCGCCGGATGTCGCCGCATATACTACATTCCCCGCCATGTTGAAGGCAACCCTGCTGCCGGATATGTCTGACGGCGCAACTTCCTTGAATGACAGCACAGCCTTTTCTTCCACAACTGCGGACACAGGGGCCTGCGCACCGGACCTCAGGGATGGAGGCAGACTGCCCAGCCTGCGCTTGAGTGAATAGAATTCATATTTGTCGAATATGGCCTCGAGCTCAGGAGTGAGCACGGTGTCATATATCATGTCGTCCGCAGTGGTCTCGAGAGGAATGTCGGTCTTGATTGTCACAAGTTCCTTGGACAGTCCGATATGACCCGAGGCAGCCTCGAACATCTCCTTCTGACGCGGGGTAAGTTCCGCGATATGGGCGTAGATATTCTCCACCGTCCCATATTTGGAAAGAAGTTTTGCGGCACCGACCGGACCGACACCCTGCACACCGGGGACATTGTCGGCAGAATCCCCGCAGATTGCCAGGATGTCTATCACCTGCTCCGGCCTGTCAATCTTCCATTTGCCGCATATCTCCGGCACACCCAGCACTTCATTTCCATCCCCACCCTTGCCGGGCCTGTACTGCCATATTCCGGGTCCTACCAGCTGGCCGTAATCCTTGTCGGGAGTGACCATATACACCTCGAACCCTTCAGCCGCACTTCTCTTCGCCATGGATCCTATCACATCGTCAGCCTCATATCCCGGAATCATCAGCACCGGTATGTCCAATGCCTTGACTATTTCTATAAGAGGCTCAAGCGCATCAATCACAAGCTGCGGAGTTTCCACGCGATTCGCCTTGTATTCAGGATACATCTCATTGCGAAAAGTCCCTCCCGGAGGGTCGAAACTGACGGCAATATGAGTAGGTTGCTCCCTTTCAAGGAGTTCCAACAGGTATTTGGTAAAGCCGAAGAGAATGGACGTATCCACCCCCTTGGAATTAATCATCGGCCTGCCCAGGAATGCATAATACATCTTGAACACCAGGGCATGGCCATCTATGAGGAAAAGTTTCATGCGATGACCTTTGATACGGCGGAAGCCCAGCCTGACTTCATCCGGGAAACTGTCTCCGCGGATGCATTGCGGCGGAAACGCTTCTCCTCCTGCCATAGAGACTTGAGGCTTTCGACAGAATCCCACAACCCCACAGCAAGACCGGCAAGATATGCCGCTCCGAGAGCCGTGGTTTCCTTTTCCATAGGCCTGATCACCTCGGTATCGAGCAGGTCGGCCTGTGTCTGCATGAGCAGGTTGTTGCGGGAGGCGCCTCCGTCCACCTTCAGCTCGCCAAGGAGAATACCGGCATCATCCTGCATGGCCTTGACAACATCCATGACCTCCAGGGCGATGCCTTCCAGGGCCGCACGTGCTATATGTCCGGCAGTAGTACCGCGGCTTATGCCGCTTATCGATCCCCGGGCATCATGCTTCCAATAAGGGGCGGCAAGGCCTGTAAGCGCCGGGACAAACACAACCCCGCCATTGTCCGGGACTGTACGGGCGAGGTCCTCTATCTCCGATGAACTGCCGATGATACCGAGACCGTCACGGAGCCACTGGGTCAGGGCACCTGCCACGAAAACGCTGCCCTCAAGCACATAGTCCACCCTGCCCCCGATCTTCCAGGCGACGGTCGTGAGCAGATTGTTCTTGGACCTCACCGGTCTGGAGCCGGTATTCATAAGAAGGAAGCATCCGGTCCCATAAGTATTTTTCACTGCTCCCGGAGTCACGCACATCTGCCCGAACAGGGCTGACTGCTGATCGCCGATCACACTTGCAATAGGTATTTTTACACCGTCTATCTCGGTATATCCGTACACCTCGCTTGAGGACTTTACCTGCGGAAGCATCGAAGACGGGATGCCGAAAAGATTCAGGAGATCCATGTCCCAGTCAAGCGAATGTATGTTGAAAAGCATTGTGCGTGAAGCATTCGAGACATCAGTGATATGCACCCTGCCGCCTGTGAGATTCCACACCAGCCAGGTATCGACAGTGCCGAAACGGAGTTCGCCCGCCTCTGCACGGGCCCTTGCTCCGGGGACGTTGTCAAGTATCCACTTGATCTTGGTGGCGCTGAAATACGAATCTATGATAAGTCCTGTCCTGTCTCTGATGACTTCGGTCAGGCCGCGCGAGATCAGCGAGTCACAATAGTCGGACGTACGTCTGTCCTGCCACACGATAGCGTTACAGACAGGACGTCCTGTCGCCGCTTCCCACACAATCGTAGTTTCCCGCTGGTTGGTTATGCCTATCGCCGCTATGTCGGATACGCCGGCAGCCCTTGCAGCCTCCTCCATCACAGCCTTCTGTGAGGCCCAGATTTCCATGGCATCGTGCTCCACAAGCCCGGGGCTAGGGAAGAACTGCGTGAACTCCTTCTGGCTGACGGAGACTTTCTTTCCCTTCTCGTCAAAGACTATGGATCTCGAACTCGTCGTGCCTTGGTCAAGGGCCAAAACATATTTGCTCATAAACTAACGTATTATTCAGAATTCAAAACTTATATCGGAAATGGAATACAGCCGGCTTCCCTCAGGAATGTTGACAGACCCCGTCTTGCTGCCGTCAGGGTTGACCTTGACATCAATGCCGACACGGGTGAACGCCCCTTTCTCATAATCGTATGTACAGCCGTCGTCATCATAGAGAGAATAAGTTGAACTTGCATCCCCGTAATGACGTATCGTCACCGGAAGTTTTTCACCCGATATAGAGGAGACTGCCGGGTACATAGGAATAATGCCGCCGTTGCGCACATAGACCGGCATATTGCCCTTCCCGCTTGCGTCCGTCACAGTAATGATTTCACCCTCACCGGCAAATTCCCCAGTCCAGAAATCATACCACTTCCCCTGAGGAAGGACCACCTGACGTGACTTTTCACCGGTAAAGAACGGAGCCACAAGGATATCCCTGCCCACAAGGAACTGGTCTTTGACTTCGCGCTTCACAGCCATGGCATACGGGTTGTCCGTCGAATCGAGAGCACCGTTCTCCAGCACATCCTCACATGCATATCCCTCATCCAGGTTCATGGCCATCATAGGAGGTGTCCCATAGAAAGCATAATCGGCAAATGCCGTATAGAGATAAGGAATAAGCTGCATGCGCAGGTCGGCATATCGGCGTACCTGTTCCTCAACCTCAGGGAAGGACCATGGTTTCGTACCGTCAGCCCATGCATTCAGCATGGCCAATGGAGAGAAGCAGACGGTCTGCATCCTTCTGAGCCATTCCTCTGCCGTCGCAGACGAGCGCACCTCCGGAGTCCAGAGGGTTCCTATGAACGAACTGTTGATAAGGGCGGTGATGAAACCCCTATGGTCATAATAATCGTTATAAATCACGAAAGGATATGAGGTCGTACCGGCATTAGCCGAACGCACCAGTCCGTAGGTCCTCTCATTGTGGCTGTGGTACAGGTCAGTGACTGTCTTCTGCATGAGGGAGCCATATGTCTGACGCATCTGCTCGGCGGAATTCCCTGACGGGAAACGCGCGACATCCGGGAACAGCCAATTGTCATATCCGTCATTCTCATCCATCTTGTATCCGCTGACACCGATGGCCCCGTGGTTCTCCCAAAGGAAATCCTGGACCATGCCACGGACCTCGGGCATACTGTAATCCGGGACTATTCCACACCACAATGTATGAGTAGCCGTGTATGGTTCTATCCTGTCATAAAGGGAACCGTCCGGAGAGATGCCGGGATTCATCCAGAGATTCGCCTTTATGTCCATGGCATCCAAGGTCTCCACAAAACCGCCCGGGTCAGGAAATCTTTCCTGGTCCCACTCATAGGTGCAAGGGTAGGATTTTGACTGCCATCCGGGCTCCAGCCCGATTACGGTCAGAGGATATTGCTTTTCCTTGAACTCGCTGACCTCCGAGAGGACTTCCTTATCGGTGTACCAGGTTGGAACGCGGTGCCAGAAACCAAGGCCCCATCTCGGAGGAAGGGTGCCGCCCCCGTTGTAGAGATTGAATTTCCGGACTACGTCCAACATGTTCTCCGCAGCGAATAGTACCATCTCAACACCCTCTGCAGGTACCAGAAGTTCGAGATTGTCCGAATACGGCTGAGCGGTCCATGATTTGTCAGTATTGCGGTCCTTGGCCTCAGGAGGATTCTTGGAATCCTTCCTGACCCCGGTACCGGCCCACACATCGATATAGCGGGCCGCGTTGATAAAGGCCCCATAGCCCCGGGAAGACACAAAGAAAGGCACCGGGGCATGGGTGCGTCCGTTATCATCCCCTCCATAATGGTCCACATGTAGCCTGAAGATGGAACCCCTGCGCTCAACGGAGTTGAAATTCAGCCCGAAACCGAATATTTTCTCATCCTTCTCGAGCGGGAATCTGATATATGTCTTCCCGTCATAGACTTCAACCTTCAGTTCCTCCTGCGGGAACGGCAGGGAATCAATACGGGACATTGCATTGATAGCATCAAGTTCGGGCACGATTCCCAGTTCGCTTGTAAGATTGAAAGGGTCGGGGGTTCCGACTGTCATGCGCCATACTCCGTTGGCAACCTGGGCGATTTCCGGAGAGTCAGGTCCGCATGAGCATAGGCACGCGGTTAGAATGACGGCCAATGTCAGGTGGTGTTTCATATCGGTTCTAGTCTTTGTACAAAGATATTTCTTATTTTTGCGTTATACAAGACTAATCAGATGATTGAACAGGACGAAAGATTCATGCGCGAGGCGCTCAGGGAAGCCAGGGAGGCTGAAGCGGAGGACGAAATTCCTATCGGAGCAGTCGTAGTATGGCGGGACAGGGTTATAGCCAGAGGTCACAATATGACTGAGCGGCTGCACGACCCCACCGCCCACGCAGAAATGATAGCCCTTACGGCAGCCACTGAGGCCATGGGAGGCAAATATCTGAACGAGTGCACCCTCTATGTCACCATAGAGCCATGTCCCATGTGCGCCGCCGCCCTCTGCTGGGCCCAGACCGGGCGCATAGTCTATGGATCCCCGGATCCGAAACGCGGATACTCCCTCTACTCCCCTTCCCTCCTTCATCCGAAGACAGAAGTGGAATCAGGAACGCTGGCCGATGAATGCTCCTCGCTGATGACAGAATATTTCAAAAAGAAAAGGTGACCGTAACCGGTCACCTGATAGTTGAGATAGGGGGATTCGAACCTCCACAGACAGAACCAAAATCTGTAGTGCTACCATTACACCATATCTCAATTCCAATCGCAAAGATAGTCAAATTCCGTGAAAGCGGAACAACTATTATTCCATCAGTTTTCTATACTTGAAACGCTTCGGTTCTTCAGAGCCCAGGCGCTTTTTTCTGTTTTCCTCATACTCGGAGTAGCTTCCTTCGAAGAAATAGACCTGCGAATCGCCCTCGAACGCGAGGATATGGGTCGCAATACGGTCAAGGAACCAGCGGTCATGCGATACGACCACCGCGCATCCCGCGAATCCGTCAAGACCCTCCTCAAGAGCACGGATGGTATTGACGTCCACGTCATTGGTAGGCTCATCCAGGAGAAGAACATTTCCTTCATCCTTGAGCGTAAGGGCAAGATGCAGGCGGTTGCGCTCGCCACCGGAGAGGACTCCGCAGAGTTTCTCCTGATCCGCTCCGCTGAAATTGAAGCGCGACACCCATGAACGGGCATTGATCTCCCTGTTGCCCAATCTTATCCACTCGGAATTTCCTGCAATGGTCTCATAGACAGTGAGGTCGGGATCGATGCTCTTGTGCTGCTGGTCGACATAGGCTATCTTGACGGTATCACCAATGACTATCTCCCCGCTGTCAGGAGTATCGATACCCATGATAAGACGGAACAGCGTAGTCTTGCCGGCACCGTTCGGACCGATGACGCCGACGATTCCCGCAGGAGGCAGCACAAAATCAAGATTCTCAAAGAGAAGTTTGTCACCGTATGCCTTCGACACGTTGTGGAACTCTATCACTTTGTTGCCGAGATGCGGTCCGTTAGGGATATAGATTTCAAGATTCTGCTCCTTCTCCTTCGTATCCGCTGAAGCGAGTTTCTCATAGGCGCCCAGACGGGCCTTCTGCTTCGCCTGTCGGGCCTTCGGAGCCATACGTACCCACTCCAATTCCCTTTCGAGGGTCTTGCGGCGCTTGCTCTCCTGCTTCTCCTCCATGGCCAGACGGCGGCTCTTCTGGTCAAGCCATGAACTGTAATTGCCCTTCCAAGGAATGCCTTCCCCACGGTCAAGTTCAAGTATCCATCCTGCCACATTGTCCAGGAAATACCTGTCATGGGTCACGGCTATCACCGTGCCCTTGTACTGCTGCAGATGCGCCTCAAGCCACTGTATGCTTTCTGTGTCAAGGTGGTTGGTAGGCTCGTCCAGAAGCAGGACATCGGGTTGCTGGAGGAGCAGGCGGCACAAGGCCACACGGCGCCTTTCGCCTCCGGACAGCGTGGAGACTTTGGCGTCCGGCGGAGGGCACTGGAGGGCATCCATGGCCCGTTCCAGCTTCGAATCTATCTCCCAGCCGTCGCAATGCTCGATCTTCTCCGTAAGTTCCCCCTGCCTCTCGATAAGACGGTTCATCTCGTCGTCATCCATAGGCTCGCAGAACTTCACTCCGATCTCATTATACTCGTTCAGGAGGTCCATTACTTCCTGAACTCCCTCCTGCACCACCTCCATCACAGTCTTCTCCGGATCCATCTGAGGTTCCTGCTCCAGATAGCCCACGGAATACCCCGGAGCCCATACGACCTCTCCCTTATACCCCTTCTCCACACCTGCAATAATCTTTAGAAGAGTTGATTTGCCGGATCCGTTAAGACCGATGATACCGATCTTGGCGCCATAGAAGAATGAAAGGTAGATATCCTTGAGGATAACCTTGTTGTTGTGCGGCAGGGTCTTCCCTACCCCGCACATCGAGAATATTATCTTTTCGTCTGCCATATTCCAAATATAATCACTTCGCACAAGTTTAGCAAATGTATATTGGACCGGCACATTGATTACAATGTCACAAAACATCAATCCTGTTAAACAATGTAATTATTTTTTAAATTTGGAGAACGTTGCACTTCTGCGTACAAACCAACGCACAAAAAACATAACACCGAACGGCATATGAATTCCAGGATTATTTCAGCCATTGCACTTTCATCCCTCATGATGTTTCAGGCCTGCATGAGCGCACCATTCCAGACACAGATTCTATCCTACGATGGCAACAGGGTGTCACGGACTTATGCATTTGACGGCTGCAAACTCTCCGAAGACGGTGCCGGAAAGTGGAATGTCAACATAGACAGGACCAGGATATCGTCCGAAGCAACAGACTATGTCCTCACCTTCAAGATGAAGGAAGGAGAAATGGTATCAGGAGGTGCTGCAGTGCAGTTCGAGTTCGACAACTGGAGCACCGGCAACTATATTTTCGCGCCCTGCTACCTTTACGACGGCAACCGTTTCAGGATATATCCGGTATCTTATCCGCCATTTATCTACAATGAAAAGGACCGTCCTCTGGACATGCCGATTACCGTCACCAATGTCCCGCATTTCAATCAGGACAACAGTGACACGACTGTTGATTTCAAGACCAGCAGCTGCTCTACTCCGATTTCCGGGTTCTATGACAAGGAGGCGGAACGCGGCTTCTTCATTCTGACGGAGCAGGATACCGTGCTCGGTGACGAAGCATTCTTCATAAGCGAACATCCGTCTGAAGGCCGTCTTACTATAAGATTGTCGGCTCCCGGCGTACGTGAGCACAGATATGTAATGTGCAACGCCGACAACCCAAGCAACGATGAGGGCATCAAACTGCATGCAGGAGACGAAATCAAGATGCATTTCAGGGTCTATGACTTCCCCTGCAAAGACCTTATGGCCTATTTTGACAAATTTCTGACCATCCGCAAGGACCTTTCGGGCCAGAACGAATACCGCAATCTCGAGCCCTTCAGCAGCATTGCGGAAACGATTGACGCACATCATTTCTCGGACAAATGGTATGAAGACTCCCACTTCGGTTATGTCTGCAACAAGCCGTACTCCGATTCGTATTTCGGGCATATGTCAATAGGATGGAGCGGAGTCCCTTTCTTCATGCATTCGATTTCAAATCCGGCCTGTCCATATCTGGATGAGGCACTCCGCCGGTTTGCCCGCGTCATGGAAACACATATGCACATGCAATGCGGGTCCGGCCTCTTTTACCCCTATCTGAAAGATGGAGAATTTCTGGGAGATGCTTTCAAAGAATACCGTGAAAAGCGTGACGTCACTATCATACGCCGCCCCGGTTTTGTCATTTATCTGGGGCTGCAATGCTTTGATCTCTTGAAGCTTAAGGGAAAAGGCAATCTTATCGATCCTGAATGGGAGGCCATGATGGAAAAAGCCGCAGACGCCCTTTGCACATTATTCGAGCGGTATGGTGAATTCGGACACAGCTGCCATGCAGGTACCGGGGAAATGTATATACCTAATTCCACAGGCGGCGCGATATGTGTTGCCGCGCTGGCTTATGCCTCGAAATATTTTGACAATCCACGTTTTCTCCAGACTGCTGAAAAGGCCGGACAGAACTATTTTGACAGGCACCTGTCCAATGGATATGTCGGAGGCTCTCCTGCTGAGACTCTGCAGGCTCCCGACAGTGAAGCGTCCGCAGAGCTCACGGAAGCCTATATCGCGCTGTATGAAATCACCCGTAATGAAAAATGGCTTGACTTTGCCCGCGACGCCGCCGCATTTTTCTCATCATGGGTCGTATCATATGACTATCGGTTCCCAAGCGGTTCGGCGATGGCGAAGGCAGGCACCAGATCGGCCGGTTCCGTATGGGCAAGCATCCAGAACCAGCACAGCGCCCCCGGAATCTATGTCATGTCAGGAGATTTCCTACTGAAACTGTTCCGCGCCACCGGCGACAGGCGTTACATTGAACTTGGCAAGGACATCGTGCATAATGCAGTGCAGTATGTCAACACGGAGGGCAACCACATCCAGGAACACGGCGGTTACGGCTATGTCACCGAACGCGTGAACATCGGTGATTGGGAGGGGAAGAAAGGCGTCGGAATCATTGCGGGAAACGATTCCAACATTGACTGGGAGCAGATGGTTGTCTTGAAGTGTGTCCAGAACCCCGGCATATATGTCCAGCCTGACAAAGGATTTATCTCAACATATGATCATATCAATGCAAAAATTGTCAGCAGTGATAATGCTTCCGTGACTTTGGAAATTTCAAATCCTACATACCGGGACGGAGAAGTCAGTGTCCTTGCCGAGAATTCTGACTTCGCGTCCTCATGCTCACTCGGCTGGAATGCCTTCGATTCATGGCCCAAAGTCCATGTTCCTTCAGGCGGGACAGTCACGGTCACGCTGCCTGTCATGAAATAGCCACAGACACGGGTGTTGTTTCAGCAGGGGCCAGTCACCTGACAGGGCCGCAGCGATACGGGATTGTCAGCAATAAAAGGAATGGCGTCCGGAAAGTCAGGTTACAGTTCCAGGCAATCACCTGAATTCAGGACAATCTTTTTCTTCACAAGCCGGTCACCGGAACGGAATGAATCAAGAGTCAGGCATCCCTCGATCACCTCGACGGCAGCCCTTCCGGCAGCGTTGGTCACTGTCCCCCAGGCGCTGCCTATGCTCCAGAACCACTTGCCATCCTTGCCGGTGATGCTCATGGACTTGTCCACGCCGGAATATTGGAAGCCGCTGTATGCAAGTATGGAAGACCAGCTCGCCATGGACCTTGCATAATGATGGCCGCACTCAGGCTCACTGAACGGATTGCGCTTTGCTCCGTCGAAACGCGCCCTTATGGAACCGATGCATTTCAGGGCATCATCCACCATGCCCTCATATATCATTCCTACAGCCGCAGTATACTCGAAGCCTGTCATGGACTCGTTGAAATACGGGAACGGCACCTCAAGACGGCCCTTAGGCCATGATGCCATCAGCATACCGGCCTCATCCTCGAAAAGATAGGTGCGCATGTTGTTGAAATGGCCATAGAGGTTTTCATGATAGTTGTACTTCATGATGCTTTGGAGCGTCGTGCGTATCTTGTCCTTATCCGCAAGGTAACCGAGACCGCAGATATGAGCCATATACTGGCCTACCAGCTGGTCGACGAGACAGGCCTTCCCAAGTTGGAATGGCGGAATCTTGTCGGAATCCTCCGGCAGGAACTCGAAGGTGGCCGGATCCGTTATCTTCTGCTCATAGTATTCACCGTTGAAGAGCACGTTGTCAGCATATGCCGATGCCTTCTCGAAAATACCTCGGCATTTCCTGGCGAAGGCCTTGTCCTTCATCGCCATGGCCATCTCTTCGGCAGCACGGAGCGCACCCATATACCAGAAGGTCATCTGCCCGTTAGGACCGAAATAGTTCACATCCATAGTGTTATGCTGCGAGCCTTCCATAATGCCGTCCTGGTTGGCATCCCAGCCCCCCTCGACCCAGGCATAGGAGAGGGCTCGTTTGCACTGTTCCCAATTGGAAGCAAGGTAGGCATTGTCTCCGAGCAACTGCCACTCCCTGTAAAGTTTCATGATGCATCCCAGCTGCCCGTCCGCTGCAGTGGACCGGTTCTGATCGCCATCGAGCGGCATTTCATTACGGAACGCCATCGCTCCATCGTCATGAAGGACATAATTGAACTCCACGTCACGCATTGTCCTGGCCAGGTCAGGGAACAGGAAAGCCGTGGCGGTCTCGTAGTTCCACACGTGAGTGCAGGATCCCGGACATGACCCGAATCTGTCCATAACCCCTTCCCAGCCCATCACATGACCGTCCGCGATACGGAACATGGTCTGGGAGCGAAGTACATTGAGATTGTAAAGAGCCGCCTCCTTGATGACGGAAGGATAGGAAGAGGAAAGCAGGGCGTTGACGAAGGAAAGAGTCCTTGATTCGTAGTCAGCCATGCATGGTACGATATCTACAGCCGCATCCCACGAATCAGGGAACCTGGTGCTGTAGTAATTGCCCACAATAAAATTATCCCATGCCCACGCTATCCTGTTCGGGAAATTCCAGGTCAGATAGAAATTGAAGACTTCGGACTTGCCCGGCTCGATGGTCGCTTTGACGGCAAGGGACCCCATAGGGTCCTGATCGTTGCCCACGGTATGGCGCACATTTGCAACCGGGTTGGAGACCAGTCCGTCATCGCTGAAATCATCCCAGAAGTTGAGCATGGCATTTGCCCATGCGTTGTCAACCGAATATGTCCGGTATGTAACTTCCATGTCGGAATCAGTGACGAGTGACATATTCCCCCATGCGGGGCTCTTTCCGTCCACACCCTCGGAATAGAAATACAGTCCCTTAAGGCCGCAGGACGGATTCTCCCTGTATTCATTTTTATTGTTTTTCGCTCCGCACGGGATGAAATCCCCTTTCCAGTCAGTGACCGCCTCCCGCCCATCCTTGCCAACGAAATTGCGGATGGAGCCGCAGACCGACACTTCCACAGTCTCGGAAGAAGTATTTGTCACCTCATAACTCAGCACGGCCAACGGCAGGCCGCTCGTCTCGGAATCCCCCGGCACAAGCGGATTGAAACCCTTGATCTTCACCTTTACAGGTACGGCCTCGTCCGAAAGGTTCACCTGTCCGAACGGGTATGCCGCATCAAAGGATGCATGTCTGAATCTCGGAAGACCGTGATGGTTGACCGGACGTCCCTCATAGTGAAGGTACTCCTGCGGATAAAGGGGACCGGCCAGGATCCTGGTAGCGGACTTCCCCGATCCGGTACGGGTATAGATTGCGAAGAACGGAGCATCATTGCCGTCAGTAAGCGTGCTGTATCCCTTGCCCGGAACGTTCATTATCTCCCAGTCCCGTAGTTCGCCGCGTCCGCCCAGAGACACGGTACCGGTGCCGATACCGCCGAGAGGAAGCGCCACCCTCTGAAGATGGGCGGCATCATAATGGGTGAGCACAGGCCACTGCTGCGGGGTCCAGGTCCCGGCCTGGGCGCCGGCTGCCGCCATAATTACGGAAACGATTGCTATAAAAAACTTTTTCATATCAGTCACACAGGATATCAAGTCTTGTAAATATACGAAAAAAGGCGGTGTCCCCAAAATGGTGGCACCGCCTTATGAGAAACAAACGGGTCTACAATGTCCTCTTGATCTCGACGATCTGGAAAGCTTCAATCATATCGCCGTCCTTGATGTCATTGTATCCGGCTATTGCCATACCGCATTCCTTGCCTGCAGGCACCTCCTTGACGGCATCCTTGCCTATCTGAAGGGATGCAAGTTCACCCGTATAGATAACAATACCGTCACGGATGAGGCGGCACTTGGACTTCTGAACCATCTTGCCGTCACGCATGATACATCCTGCGATGGTACCGACCTTGCTGATATGGAAAGTCTGCTTGACCTCTGCGGTAGCAATGACCTCCTCCTTCTTCTCAGGCTCGAGCATACCCTCGATACCGTCTTTGACCTCATTGATACAGTCATAGATGACGGAGTACAGGCGGATCTCTATACCGTCACGGTCAGCCGACTTGCGGGCCTCGACGGTAGGTCTGACCTGGAATCCCACGATGACGGCATCAGATGCCTCGGCAAGAAGCACATCAGACTCGGAGATGCCTCCGACCGCCTTGTGGATGACATTGACCTTGTCCTCCTCGGTAGAAAGTTTGATGAGGGAATCGGAAAGGGCCTCTACGGAGCCGTCCACATCACCCTTGACGATGATGTTGAGTTCCTTGAAGTTACCGATAGCGATACGGCGTCCGATCTCTTCGAGGGTCATATGCTTCTGGGTCTTGATACCCTGGATACGGATAAGCTGTTCGCGCTTGTTGGCTATGCTCTTGGCCTCTTTCTCGTCGGAGAGTACATTGAACTTCTCACCGGCAGCCGGAGCGCCGTTGAGTCCGAGCACAGAAACCGGGGTCGCAGGACCCGCTGAGCTAACCTTCTGTCCACGCTCGTTGAACATGGACTTGACACGTCCGTAATAACTTCCGCAGAGGACTACATCGCCCACCTTGAGCGTACCTTCCTGCACGAGAACCGTAGCAAGATACCCGCGGCCCTTGTCAAGCGAGGACTCTATGACGGCACCCACTGCAAGTTTGTCCGGATTGGCCTTCAATTCGAGAAGATCGGTCTCAAGAAGCACTTTCTCAAGAAGTTCGTTTACTCCGACACCCTTCTTTGCGGAAATCTCCTGACACTGGAACTTTCCTCCCCAGTCCTCCACGAGGATATTCATTTCGGAGAGCTGGCGGCGTATGGTGTCAGGATTTGCTCCCGGCTTATCTATCTTATTGATTGCAAACACCATAGGAACACCGGCGGCCTGCGCATGATTGATTGCCTCAATGGTTTGCGGCATCACTGCGTCATCAGCTGCCACAATGATTATGGCGATATCCGTGAGCTGGGCGCCGCGTGCACGCATGGCGGTAAAGGCCTCGTGGCCCGGAGTATCCAGGAAGGTTATCTTGCGCCCGTCAGCAAGTGTCACGCTGTATGCACCTATATGCTGGGTGATACCTCCGGCCTCTCCGGCAATCACGTTCGTCTTGCGTATGTTGTCGAGCAGGGATGTCTTACCATGGTCGACGTGTCCCATGACAGTGATGATAGGCGGACGTGGAAGAAGGTCTTCCGGACGGTCCGGCTGCTCGTTGGAGTTGATCTCCTCGGAAATCTCCGCCGTCACGAACTCCACCTTGTATCCGAACTCCTCGGCCACGAGAACAAGGGTCTCCGCATCAAGGCGCTGGTTGATGGATACCATGAGTCCGAGACTCATGCATGCACCTATCACCTTGACCACAGGGGTGTTGTTCATGAGGGTGGCAAGATCGTTGACAGTGACGAACTCGGTAACCTTGAGGATCTTCTGACCGGCAGCAGCCTCCATCATCTCCTCCTGCGTCCTCTGGGCAGCGGCCTCACGTTTCTCCTTGCGGTATTTTGCTCCGAAGTTATTCTTCTTGCCCTCATTCATCTTGGCATAGGTCTCCTTGACCTGCTTCTGAATCTCCTTCTGGAGTTCTTCCTGCTCAGCCTCTGACAACTGCGGTTTGAAGCGGTCACGGTCACGCTTACGGCCTTTTCCCTGCGGCTGCTGGTTCTGCTGGTTCCTGTTATTATCCTTCCTCGGAGAGCGCTCTATATTTTCTCCGGCCTTGGCAACGTCAACCTTCTGGGTACCCTTGCTGATACGCTCGCGCTTCTTTGCCGGCTTGCGGTCAAACTGACTGAGATCAATCTTGCCGACCACCTTCAATGATCCGGAATCCTTCACGGTCTCAGCCGGGGCCGCTTCAGCAACCGGAGAAGGGGCTGGAGCACTTTCGGCAGGCCCCGGCTCGGAGGCCGGGGTGACGGACTCCGGCTCTGACGCAGGAGCAACTGACGGCTCAGGTTCCGCAATCGGTTCAGGTTCAGGTTCTGCAACAGGCTCAGGCTCCGGCGCGGCTACCGGCTCAGGCTCTGCAGCCGGGACAGGGGCCGGTTCAGGCTCAGGTTCTGCAACCGGTTCCGGCTCAGGTTCTGCAACCGGCTCAGGTTCCGGCTCGACAGCCGGGGCAGGAGCCGGCTCCTCTTTCTTCTTGTTAATGAAAGTATTGCTCTTGATGATGGTTTCCTGCTCAGGTTCCTCATCCTCTTCCTTGCCTGGCTTCTTCCCTGATTTCTCGAGGATTTCAGTAAGTTTGATGTCCACCTTCTCGGCGGCCTGTTTCAACTCCAGGTCCTTTCCGAAAGCCTTTGTAATGGCCGGAATATATTCGTCCGATATCTTTGCGTTCGGGTTGGCCTCGACATCGGCCCCCTGCTTGTGGAGGAATTCCACAAGATCGTCAAGGCCGATATTGTACTGCCTTATGATTTTATTTAATCTGATTTCTGCCATTTAGTACCCTTTTCTTTTTTAGTCTTCAAATTCAGCCTTGAGTATATCGAGGATTTCTGAAACCGTCTCGTCCTCGAGGTCGGCACGCTTCGCTATATCCTCGGCGGAGAGAGCAAGCACGCTCTTTGCGGTATCGCAACCTATCGATTCGAGTTTCTCGATAATCCACGGCTCGATCTCGTTTGAGAATTCGCTGAGCAGCACGTCCTCCTCCTCTCCAGCTTCATCCTTAGGGAGTTCCCTCCAGACCTCGATCTCACGGTCAACCAGCATTCCGGCGAGTTTGATATTGACACCATGGCGGCCGATACCCTTGTTGACCTGGTCCGGCTGCATGAACACCTTGACCTTGTCTTCACTGCTCTGGCCCATGTCGATTGATGACACGTGTGCAGGATTGAGAGCCCTCTGGATCATGAGCTGAGGGTTCTGGGACCACTGGATGACATCAATGTTCTCATTGCGGAGTTCACGGACGATACCCATGATACGGCCGCCCTTGACACCGATCCATGCCCCGATAGGATCGATACGGTCATCATATGACACCACCGCCGCCTTGGCACGTTCTCCCGGCACACGGACCACCTTCTTGACCGTAATGAGCCCGTCGGCGATCTCCGGCACCTCCTGCTCGAAAAGCCTTTCGAGGAACTCGTTGGAAGTACGGCTGAGGATGATGTACGGAGTAGTATTGTTCTTCATCTCCACGCTCTTGATGATGGCGCGGACGGAATCACTCTTCTTGAAACGCTCACCCGGGATCTGCTCGTTCTTAGGGATATGGAGCTCGTTGCCGTCCTCATCGAGGATAAGCACTTCCTTTGACCATGTCTGATAGACCTCTCCGGTAAAGAGTTCACCGACCTTGTCGGAATATTTCCTATAGACGTTCGCCTTCTCGATGTCCATGATACGTCCCTGGAGATTCTGGCGGATATTGAGGATTCCGCGGCGGCCGAAAGCGGCCAGAGGGAGTTTCTTGGAATATGAATCACCGATTTCGTAATCATCCTCACCGCTGTCCTTGCACACATCCTCGAGTGTCATCTCGGCATTCGGATTCTCGACATTCTCGACAATCTCGAAATTCTGGTAAATCTCGCAAGTACCCTTGTCGACATTGACGATGACATCGAAATTGTCGGCAGAACCATAGGTCTTTGCAATCTGTGTGAGGAACACATCCTTGAGCACACCCATCATCACCGGGCGGTCAATATTCTTCTCTTCCTTGAAATCCTTGAAGGCATCAATGAGAGTAATCGCTTTTTCTTTTTCCATTGTGGTTATCTATTCGTTTATCGTTTTCAGTATGTTGTCCGCTTCTTCTGCATCTATGCCCCTGGAACCTACCGTGAGGGCATAATCCTCGATGTTTCGGTCGAAAGCGGCAAGCACCGCACGGTGCACATATTCGCAGTCGGCGAGGTCCACCGGGGCGGAATCCTTGTCAATCGTCACATCAAACACATTGTCATCATCGTTGAATTCAAGTCCGACGACAAAGCACCCGCGCTCCTGCGCGGCCTGCTCCAGCACTTTCTGTAGTTCTTCCTGTTTCATGGCAATAAAAAAAGAAGACCTCCTGGCCTTCTATCTCTTTCACGGATGCAAATATAAGCATTTTATTTTAAATAGCAAACTGACTCCGGCCCTTCATTGAACAGCAGGTCCATTATCGAAAGATTGGATACGAAACCGAACTTTTCGCGGAAGACCTGCCAGTACTCCTTCCCCACGAAGTCCCCCGGGACCTTCGGATGTATCACCGGCCTGTCAGCCCCTGCAGCCCCGGCAGCTGAGTCAAGCACTCCCGGAACCGGGATTCCGATACGAGAGCAGAAGAATTCAATGACGGCCATATCAAGGTCCCACAGCCTTTCCGGACGGGAATCCAGCACCTCAAAAAGAGCGTCACGGTAATATTCGAAGAAAGGTGAATTATAATACGCTGAGTCTATCGCATACTCAGTCCGGCGCAGCCAGGGCGTGGAGTAATCGACCTTGATGTCAGTGATCAGACGGGACCCGTCATGGACTATCGGGAAATTCAGGTCTTCCGGTCCGTTGGCCGACAAGATCCGGCACCTGTTGCGGTAGGACTGTTTCTGATAATTCTCAAACGGGTCAAGATAAACGGCAGAGTACTTCGCCATGACGGTGAAGTACTCTATTGGAGGGAAATACGCTACAGGCAGTACGGACGTCATTCGATTCCGCCCTTCTCCCTCAGATCTCCGGCACGGACTATGCCGCGCTTTGAACTGCGTATGAAATCAAGGATGACCCTTTTCTCCTCAGAATCAGGGAAGCCTTCCTCTATACGGCTCATCGCATCGGAGAAATTATATCCTTGATAATAAAGCATATCGTAAATATCCCTGATATTCCTGACAACTTCGGAATCGAATCCGCGCCTCCTCAGGCCGACTATGTTCACACCGGCATATACCAGAGGTGTACGTCCGCAGAGTGAATAAGGAGGGATATCCTTGTTGACACCGGTACCGCCTCCGACCATGGCATGGGTGCCGATCTTGGAGAACTGGTGAACCTTGGTACCGCCGCCGATTATGGCCCAGTCATCCACATCAGTCTCACCCGCAATACCTACATAACTCACAAGGATGCAATGATTTCCGACCCTGCAGTCATGAGCCACATGTACATATGACATGATAAGCGTGTCGCTGCCGATCTTCGTCACACCCTTGCCGCTGGCCTTGGTTCCCCTGTTGATAGTGGCACATTCCCTGATATTCACACGGTCTCCTATCTCCACGTATGTCACCTCGCCGTCGAATTTCAGGTCCTGAGGGATGGCGCCGACCACGGCACCCGGAAAGACAGAGCAGTCCCTGCCTATCTTCACATATGAGAAAATCGTTGCATGAGGGAGGATTCTGGTACCCTCACCGATTTCGACATTGTCATCAATGAACGCGTACGGTCCAACCTCCACGGAGTCGGCGAGCCTGGCACCGGGATGGACAGTTGCAAGAGGATGGATCTTTGCCATATCTATTCAAATTGTTTCCTAATTTCCTTTGCCGTCACAGTATTGATGCTGTGTCCGGGCTTGTATGCCTCCACATGGGCCTTCATGAAACCGCCGGCAAGCCTGAGATCGCCGATGACATCAAGCAGTTTATGCCTGCCGCATTCGTCCGGGAAGCGGAGTTCGAGGTTGCTCAGATACCCTTCCGGCGTGACAGTGAGATGAGGCTGGCCGAATGCCTTGGCCAGACGGGTTATCTTACGGTCCGACACGGGCTTCTCAACGATCACGATGGCATTCTCCACATCCCCGCCCTTCACAAGTCCGAGGGCGGCGAGATGCTGTATTTCATGCAGGAAGCAGAAAGTCCGGCAGGGAGCCACCTCGCGGGCAAAGTCCACGGACAGGTCCCAATGGACGGTCTGGACTCCGAGCACACGGGAGTCAAAATCAATGGTAACTTCAATCGACGGCTCGTCAGCAGGTGTTATCCTGAGATATGAGCCGGTCTTTTTATTCTCAAAGTACAATTCCCGCTCTATCTCTATCCATCTCCGGTCGGCGTCCTGCTCCACCGGAGCATCACATGCCATCGCCTCCATATAAGGACGGGCACTTCCGTCAAGGATCGGCACCTCCTTGTTGTCAATCTCGATGAGGGCGTTATCGATGCCCAGTCCGGTAAGCGCAGAAAGGACATGCTCGATTGTCCCTACGGAAACCCTCCCGCACGAAACCGTCGTGCTCCGTGCCGTTGATGAGACATTCTCGGCGAGGGCCGGTATCCGGACCCCAAGGTCCGTGCGGACAAAGACAATCCCAGTATCGACTGGAGCAGGTTTTATACGCATGTGGGAATAACAGCCGGAATGGAGGCCTTTCCCCCAGAATTCATACCCTTTGCTTAAAGTCCTTTGTTTCATCTCAGGGTACAAAGATAGGATATTTTTTTATTCCTGCCCAGCCTGCTTGAATTTGGCGTAGCTCCTGAGGAAATTCTTATGAAGGATTGCCGGAGTACCCAGATAGGTCTCCCCCGGCTTGCGTATGTTGCCGATCACCCCGGACTGTGCCGCTATCGTCGTGTTGTCCGCAATCTTCAGATGACCGACCACGCCCACCTGCCCGGCAAGGATGCAGTTCTTTCCGATCTGCGTGGATCCGGCAATGCCTGTCTGGGCAGCCATCACCGTATTGTCCCCTATCACAACGTTGTGCGCGATCTGGCAGAGATTGTCGATACGCACTCCATTGCCGATGACGGTGGACTCCATAGGAGCCTTGTCAACAGTGGTGTTGGAGCCGATTTCCACGTCATTTCCAATAACGACATTGCCCATATGTTCTATCTTCATCCAGGTACCGTCAGGCTGCGGAGCGTTCCCGAACCCGTCGTCACCTATGATGCACCCTGCATGGAGGATCACCCTGTCTCCAATCACCATACCAGGGAATATATGCACTCCCGGATATATGATGCAATGACTGCCGATCTTCGTCCCCTCACCGATTGTGACGTTTCCGATGATCCTGGTGCAGTCACCTATCTCGCATTTCTTCCCTATTGTGACATAATCACCTATCCACACCCTTCTGCCCAACTTGGCACTGAAGGCGATACGGCTTCTCAGGCTTCTATGCCTGCGGTATTTCTTCCTTTTGTCGTTTGCATATTTCAACAGCACTGCGAGCGCGCTGTATGCATTCTCCACACGGATAAGGGTTGGAGCGACAGGCTGGCTCGGCTGGAAATCAGCATTTACCAGCAGGACAGAAGCCCTGCTGGTATAGACATATTGCTCATATTTGGGATTAGCGTAGAAACATATCTGCCCGGGCTTCCCGTGCTCTATCTTCGCAAACGATGTTACAACCTCTTCAGGATTGCCTTCCACAGTACCGTTCAGGGCCTGGGCCAATTCTCTTGCAGTGAACTCCATACCCTAGAAACGCCAGCCCAAAGTCATCAAAACATCCACCTTGCTCCTGTTGTTGAGCACCCTCGGAGCCACCAGCTCACCGAAATTACCCAAGGAATCCCAACCGTCATAATCGTAGTACGGAGCGAAAACGAAGTCCGGATAACTGGTCAGCCTTGCCGCAAGGTCAAAGAAGAAGGATCCCGGTGAAGAGTACCCGATTCCAAGTGAATATGAATATGTATTCTCTTTATAATAAGCCGGGGTCCTCAGATTAGCTATGCTGAAATCCCAGGTGTCAGCTGTGACATCCTTTCCTGAGACATCGGTCCAATGACGTTCAGGAGATGTCTTGATGCCGAGACCGGCACGAAGGGAGAGCATAGGCAAAGGCTTGTACTCACCGCCGATGCGCAGTTGATGCTGCACTCCGCAGAATTTGTTCATGGTTCCGTTGACTTCATAATAGGCATCGAAATCATTACCGGAGAAAGGGTTGCCGTCATCATAAATATCACGGTATTTCATCACGCTGAAATCATCCATCTCATAATCCAAGCTTATGAAGCCTGATGACCCGAAAGTATAGGCGATACCGGCATTGACGACATATGGGGATTTAAACCCGTATTCATATTCTCCGGTCGGAGAGGTCTGCTCACCGTCAAATTTGCGGTCATCAAATCCGCAAGATGCACCGTACTGCCATGTCTCCTTGATCGTATATGCCGTAGGAGTCTGTATCGCCGCACCAATGCGGAGGTTGTCCGTAGGAAGGTATATGACTCCGAGCTTCGCATATATTCCGACCAAATCGGCAAGATAACGGTAACTGTAAGATGCTTCGGTGAAATATGTATCACCGGATGCAAAGGCTATAGGGAACTGCTCAGGATTCTGCGGTCTCTCATGGAATGCTTCGCTATAACTGTAATCGACGGTAGGAAGTCCGACATTGAATCCGACGAACACCTTGTCCGAGAAGTTCATGGCAAAGTTGAGCACAAAATCGGTCTTGTGCCCGTACTTGTTCGTCCCTGAAGTCTGGGTGATGGCACCCGGGACATAATGATAGGAACCGTCCGGGGAGATGACCTCGGAGTTGCCGACATAGCCGCCGTACTCCCCTCTTTCATAGGAACCGAACATTCCCGCCTGATAGCCGGCGAGCACATCCCAAGGGATATCGCTATTATTGAACGAACTGTACTCGCCCAGGAGGCCTTCGTCCCAGCCGTAGTCATAGGCAGCCCGGGCGAATTCAGCGAGCTTTGAGGAAGTGGCATTCTGGCCGGAGGCAAATGCCTTGCAGTTATAGTCATTGATCCTGTTGGCCACGAAGGCGAACGTCATCCTCTTGAGACCGGTTGTCCTGCCTGTGTCAAAGTTCATCGAAATACCCATATTCGGCATCGTGAAACGTGTCTGTGATGTCCTGTTGGCAAAGCCATAGGAAGTCTCTCCTACTGGAGAATACGCCGCCCCGTCGGATGATATTGTAAGACCGGGGGTAATGGTGAACTGGGCATAGCCTGCGACAGCCGATCCGGCCGGATTGATACCTACTGTACCGAGGTCGCCGCCTATAGCCGTCACGGCATTGTTGAGACCCAGCGTACGGGCCGTACCGTAATAATTGTTCTGGCTGTAGTTGATCGCATCAGACATTGTCTGGGCATTGCCGGACAGTGCTATGGCGAGGAATAAAGTTGCTGCAATTATCTTTTTCATAACTTTTTCGAATTAGGTGTTAAACTATGCGGAATGAGACGTAAAGACAGTACTATCTGCGTCCTCCACCGCTGTGGCCACCGCCACCGCCGCTATGGTTGCTGCTGCCACCGCCGCCGCTGTATCCGCCGCCACTGTAACTTCCGCCGCTGTATCCTCCGCTACGGGATGATGACGGTGAGGAGTAACTGCCGGAAGCTCTGGTGGAGCCGCTGGAATAAGTTGATGATCCACGTGAGGATGAAGAAGATCCGGAAGACCGGACTACACGCTGGTTGTTCGGGTTGCCGGCTCTCGCTGATGCACCGGACCCTCCGATATAGGATCTGCTGCTTGACCCGGAGCGGTAATTGGACCCGGAACCGGCACTGCTGCCACCGCCGCGGGTAATGCTGCTGCCCGCTGACCCATAGGTCGTGGAAGCGGACCTGCGGTAACTGGTATTGCTGCCAGGATGCATGACGCTTGAACGGGAACTCTGGGTGGTATTGCGAGGTCCCCAATATATATCACCCCTGAGGTAGCCTGGATGGAAGCCAGGATGATACCCGCCCGGATGGTATGGGTAAACGCCCCATGAATTCCAGTACCATGGATCATACCATGAGCCGCCCCAGAATGGATTCATCCATCCATGATAACCCCACATGCCGCCATATCCGTAATAGTATGGTCCATGCCAGTAGAACGGATCGTTCCAATACCAAGGATCCCCCCAGTACCATGGGCTGCCCCAATACCATGGACTGCTCCAGTACCACGGGCTTGACAGGCCCCAGCCTCCCCAAGGGCCCCATGGGCCGAACAGACCGAAGGAGATACCTCCTAAAAGGAATCCGTCGGTGAAGGTCGTCGAATATGTCGTTGTGCTCCCGTCATTGTATCCAGTAAAGAGTTGCAATGAATCCTGAGCCTCAAGGGCCACCTTCCTGGCAGCCATCATAGCGAAATCCTCCTTGCTGTAAATGCCGGTCTCCTGGACATCGGCAGCACCGGAAGAACGTCCGTATATTCCGTCAGAATACCTCTGCTGTGAATACTGAGCAGTGGTACCGCATGAAGCCATGACAAAAATCAATGGCAATAAAAGTGCAACGCTCCGTTTCATATTTTGGTCTCCTATCAATAAAGTTTTGTATCTTTGCTCGCAATAAGCATGCCGTGACATATATGTCACTTTATTAGATGCAAATTTCGTAAAAATCCGCAGAATTTCACAAAATTATGGCAAAAGAGGTTACCAAACGTTCGGATAATTACTCACAGTGGTACAACGATCTTGCTCTCAAAGCAGACCTTGCAGAGCAGTCAGCTGTAAGGGGATGCATGGTCATCAAACCTTACGGATATGCAATATGGGAAAAGATGCAGCGTATCCTTGACGACAAGTTCAAGGAGACCGGGCACAGCAATGCGTATTTCCCGCTTTTCATACCTAAATCATTCTTCAGCCGCGAGGCCGAGCACGTAGCAGGTTTCGCAAAGGAGTGCGCGGTCGTCACCCATCACCGTCTCAAGAACGACCCTGACGGCAAAGGCGTGGTCGTGGACCCGGATGCCAGACTTGAGGAGGAACTCATCGTCAGGCCTACTTCAGAGACTATTATCTGGAGCACCTACAAGAACTGGATCACATCATGGCGCGACCTTCCTATCCTGTGCAACCAGTGGGCAAATGTCGTCAGATGGGAGATGCGCACCCGCCTCTTCCTCCGCACCGCCGAATTCCTCTGGCAGGAGGGACATACGGCCCATGCCACTTCCGAAGAAGCTCAGGCAGAAGCTGAAAGGATGGTCAACGTCTATGCGGATTTCGCAAGGAACACCATGGCACTGCCGGTAATCATTGGTCACAAGAGCCCTAACGAGCGTTTCGCAGGCGCCCTCGACACCCTCACCATCGAGGCGATGATGCAGGACGGCAAGGCCCTTCAGGCAGGAACTTCCCACTTCCTCGGGCAGAACTTCGCAAAATCCTTCGATGTCCAGTTCACCAACAAGGAAGGGAAGCAGGAATATGTCTGGGCCACATCATGGGGTGTCAGCACGCGTCTTATGGGAGCACTCATCATGGCCCACGGAGACGACAACGGCCTCGTGCTGCCGCCGCGTCTCGCCCCTATCCAGATCGTTATGGTGCCTATCTTCAAGACAGACGAGGAGCATGCGGCCATACTCGAAAAGATGGGCGAGGTCAAGAAAGGTCTGGAGGCGCTGGGACACAGTGTGAAGATTGATGACAGGGACACCCTTCGGCCTGGCTTCAAATTTGCAGAATGGGAGCTCAAGGGCGTGCCTGTACGCCTTGCCATGGGAGCTCGCGACCTTGCAGCAGGTACTGTGGAAGTTGCCCGCCGCGACACCCTCACCAAGGAGACCATGCCGTTGGAAGGCATTTCAGAGCACATCCACCAGCTTTTGGATGACATACAGCAGAACATATACGACAAGGCTCTCAAGTTCCGCGAGGAGAATGTGGAGAAATGTGATGACTGGGAGGAGTTCAAGTCCAAGATCCAGACCGGCAAGTTCCTTCTCTGCCACTGGGACGGCACCGCCGAGACCGAGCAGAAGATCAAGGACGAGACCAAGGCCACCATACGGTGCATCCCTGTGGACAGCTTCGTGTGCAAGGAGGAGGGCAAGGACATCTTCTCCGGAAAACCGTCACATCAGAGAGTCGTGTTCGCAATTTCATATTAACCTAATCGGCTATCAAATGAAAAAGATTCTTACATTATTTACAATCATTGCTACCGGAATTCCGGTTCTGGCACAGAACGACATCCAGCAGGCTGCGGCAGAAGCGGCCGCAGCGCTTACCGAAGCACCGAAGCAGGAAGTCGTACCGGCCAAGCCACAGTACTGGACAACGAGTGCGGCTTTCGACCTCGGATTTAACCAGACCGGTCTCTGGAGCTGGGCCGCCGGAGGATACAACACCCTCACCCTCAGCGCAGGAGTGGATGCCCAGGCAAATTATGCCAAGGCCCTCGCCGTATGGTCCAACAGGCTCCAGCTCAACTACGGTTTCCTTTGGTCGGCAGACAAGGACAACCTTATCCAGAAGAGTACCGACCGCATCTATCTCGAAAGCAAGCTCGCCTACAAGACCGGAGCCAATTCCAAGTTCAATTACACGGCATCGTTCGACTTCCGCTCTCAGTTCACCGACAGTTATGATGCATATGTCCTGGACGAGGCCACGAATAAATGGAGCGGCACCCTCAAATCAGGATTCCTTTCCCCTGCCTACACCAATATAGCACTCGGTATGGAGTGGAAGCCTACGGACTGGTTTGATGTCAACCTCGCCCCTATCACCGGAGGTTTCACGATTGTCACCAATGAGTCTTTGAGGCCGACATACGGTATGAAGGCGAACGATGCCGGGATATACAAGCCGGCCCTCTTCCAGTTCGGTGCCCAGATGAAGATAGACGCAAAGGCTGTGCTTAATGATGTATTCACCTACGGCACCCAGCTCGTACTCTTCACCGACTATCTTGACAATCCGTTCAGGCACACCCGTGTCAACTGGGATAACAAGTTCACATGGCAGGCGACCAAATATTTCAAGACTGCCCTGAACACTTGGCTCATCTACGACCCTATCGTGAAATTTGACGGCGTGGCCAGCAAGGTACAGTTCAAGGAGTTCTTCTCCATCTCATTCACTTATACCATCACCAACAAGAAAGGCTGATGATTCTACTGGCCGTATCAGGAGGCATCGACTCCATGTATATGGCCAACAGGGCCATTGAGCAATCGCGGGATTTCGCGGTTGCTCATTGTAATTTCAGCCTGAGGGGTGAAGAGTCCGACGGAGACGAGGCTTTTGTGCGGGACTGGTGCTTGAGACATGATATCCGATTGTTCGTCAAGCGTTTCGACACTTCAGGATATGCCACATCCCACGGTGTCAGCATTGAAATGGCCGCAAGAGAACTCAGATATGCATGGTTCGCCGAATTATGCTCTGTAGAAGGATTCGAAGCCGTAGCGGTGGCACATAACGCAAATGACAATGCAGAGACCCTTCTCCTCAACATGCTCAGAGGCACAGGAGCGAAAGGGCTCAGAGGCATGGCGCCATCCAGCACCAGAAGCGCCGCGTCAAGAGACACGGGCAGCACCTTCCCTCAGTTCGAAATCAGGCGCCCCCTTCTTGGCATTTCCAGGGAGGAGATCAAGGCTTGGATGACAAGTCACGGGTATGACTGGAGGGAGGACAGCACAAATGCCATAAGCGACTGCAAAAGGAATATCATACGGAATGATGTCTTCCCGGTGCTGGCCCGGATCAACCCTTCATTCATCCGAACCCTCAACAGGGACATGGCTCATTTCGCCGAGACGGACTCGATAGCGGAAGACTATTACATAGAGGCCCTTGAGGCTCTGGGGTGTGCCGGGGGGATTGACGGTGGAGTGAACCTTACGGTTCTTCTGTCCATGAAGCATTGGAGATATGTCCTATGGAGGATACTCGAGCCATTCAGATTCAGCGAAGAGACCTTTGACAAACTGACCGCCCTGCTCGAATCCGACAGGACCATCAGCGGCAAGGCCTTCCAATCCCCCACCCATCTCGCCGAAATACGCAGAAAAAGGCTTTTCGTGGCAGAAAGAATAAAATAAGGCGCTACCCGAGCGCCTCAATGAATCTTTCCATTCCGGATGTCGCAACATCCCTGATATGTTCTATCCTCGGATCAGAGACCGGCACATCCTTCGGATCTATTATGACGATACGCGCATCATTACGCGCATAACGGTATAGTCCGGCAGCAGGATACACCTGCAGGGAGGTTCCGACAATCAATACGATATCAGCCTTTTCCACGATTTCTATGGCCCGTTCTATCTTAGGGACGGCCTCGCCGAAAAAAACGATATGCGGCCTGAGCTGGCTTCCGTTCGGAGCCTTGTCCCCGAGGTTGACCGCACCGTACCCGACATCGAACACTTCCTGTTCCGAATAGTCCCTGTCGTAAACTCCATTCTCTGGACGGACCTTGGTGGCCTCGCCATGAAGATGGATTATGCGGCTTGAGCCGGCACGTTCATGGAGATTGTCCACATTCTGGGTGATGACGGTGACATCGTACCTGTCCTCCAGGGAGGCTATGGCCAGATGCGCTCCGTTCGGCTTCGCATCCTTAAGGTGACTGCGCTGCATATTGTAGAAATCCAGCACAAGCTGGCGGTTACGGTACCATCCGTCTATGGATGCCACCTCCATGGGATCATAATTGTCCCACAGCCCACCATTGTCCCGGTATGTGCCGAGACCGCTCTCCGCGCTCACACCCGCACCTGTCAGAACTGATATCTTCTTTTTCATCAATCAGTTGATTTCAAGTTCATAAGGGAGCCTGGCGACGATCTTAGGAGTCTTGAGTTCCTTCAGGGACCTTACGATAGCCTTGCTGCTGATGTCTTCGGACTTGCCCATGAGGTCAAGCATCTGCTCCAACTGGGTGAGAGGCTTCGGATATCCGGTCACCGCCCATGCGCTGAGGTCCGCATCCCCGGCAGAAACTGCGGCATAATGGATAGCATCCTCAAGTGTGCCTATCTCATCGACTAGATTGATGCCAATGGCATCGGCTCCGGTCCAGACACGCCCCTGACCTATCGCATCCACATCCTCCTTCGCCATACCGCGTCCCTCGGACACTATTGTGGTGAATCGGTCATAGATATCCTCGACGGAACGGAACATATAATTGTACTCATCCTCGTCGAAATGGTGCATAAGGCTGTAAAGGTCGCCGTGTTTGTTGGAACTGACGATTTCCACGCCCACGTGGGCAATATCCGCAGCAGTCTTTTCAAGGTTCGGTATCATGCTGAACACACCGATGGAACCGGTAAGGGTCACAGCATCGGAATAAATCTTCCCGCAGTTGTTGGAAATCCAATATCCGCCAGAAGCCGCATAGTCACCATATGATGCGACAATAGGCTTTTCCTTTTTGAGAAGGTCCAGCTCCGTCTTTATCTTGTCGGAAGCAAGGACGCTTCCGCCAGGGGAATTCACCCTGAGGACGACGGCCTTGACGGTGGAGTCGGCCCTGACATCCGATATCAGCGATGCAAAACGGTCGCCGGCAACTTCAGCCTTGGCATTGCCGTCAACGATATTTCCGTCCGCATAGATGACTGCGATCTTTTTCTTCGCCTTGGAAGGGACGGACTTGGCCTTGACATAGTCGGCAAAATTCATCATTTTGACATCCTTGAACTTATCCACGACAGCGAGGGTGGACAACTTGCCTTCCAGATCGGACTTGGTCACAAGTTCGTCGACGAACCTCTCCTCGACGAAGTCTGACGGGAGATTGAGACGGAGATTGTCGATACAGTCATTGACATGCTCTACGGTCATATCCCTGCTTGACGCAATCTGGGTGGACATGGTCTCCCACATAGAGTCCACCAGACGCTGGTACTGCTCCCTGTTCTCAGGGCTGGACGACCCACGGGTGAACTGCTCGCCGGCGGACTTGTATTTTCCGTGCCTGATAAGCTGGACGTCCACACCCAGTTTCTTGAGAAGGTCTCCGAAGAAAAGCATCTGCGCGCTGACACCTGTCACCATGGTGGTGGCCCCCGGGTTGGCTGTCATATAGACCTTGTCCGCCACTGAAGCAAGATAATAACTTGCAGTGGACGGGGACTCGATATAGGATATTACGGGCTTGCCGCTTGTCGTCCTGAAATTCTCAAGGGACTTGCGCAGCTCGGAGGTTGCAGCGATGCCCGTTGTAGAGCCGTCAGTAAGCAGATAGATGTATTTTACCGCAGGGTCCGTGGCGGCAGCATTTATGGCCTGGACGGCATCCCACAAGCCTATCGTTGTGATTGTATTGCCCTGGATAGCATTGAGCGGACTGTCCTCCTTGCTCTGCTCCGCTATGGCCACCCTGCTCATATCAATTTTCATCACACCGGATTTCGGCAGCACAGGCTGACCGTTTCCGGATGCTATGACCGCACCGAGGAACATCATGCTGAAGATTACGGAAATGATTCCGAGCAGCAGAATGCCGCATATTACGGCCAGCACCATTTTTATAAAATCTTTCATTTCAAAGGTATATTTTCGCAAAAGTAGTAAATTTGCACGATAATAAAACAGAACCATGGCACAGAAACCATCAATCCCTAAGGGAACCCGCGACTTCGGCCAGATCGAGATGGCCGAGAGGAATTATATATTCGACACCATCAGGAGCGTATTCAAATCATACGGATACTCGCAGATAGAAACCCCTGCCATGGAGAACCTCTCCACCCTGCTCGGCAAATATGGCGACGAGGGTGACAAGCTCCTGTTCCGTATCCTCAACTCCGGGGATGCTTTCTCAGGTATAGACTATGACAGTTTCCGCACTGAAGAGGAAGGTGGATACAATTCCAAGGCTCTCTCCCTCAAGGTATGCGAAAAGGGTCTGAGGTACGACCTTACTGTCCCGTTCGCAAGATACGTCGTCCAGCACCAGAACGAGATATCTTTCCCGTTCAAGCGTTTCCAGATACAGCCGGTATGGCGTGCCGACCGCCCTCAGAAGGGGCGTTACCGCGAATTCTACCAGTGCGACGTGGACGCCATAGGGAGCAGGAGCCAGCTGTGCGAACTGGAGCTTGTCCAGATCGTGGACGAGGTTTTCCGCAGGCTGGACGTCCGCGTCATGCTGAAGATCAACAACCGCAAAGTCCTGAGCGGTCTCGCGGAGATATGCGGAGCTCCGGACAAGGTGGTGGATATCACCGTTGCGATAGACAAACTTGACAAGATCGGTCTTGACGCCGTCAAGGAGGAGATGATGGAGAAAGGACTTACCCCGGAAGCCGTAGCCGTGCTCGAGCCTGTGCTCACCCTTCAGGGCAGTTTCGCCGAGAAACTTGCCGTGATGCGCGGTCTGATGGCATCCTCCGGAACCGGGATGAAAGGCCTCGACGAACTTGAGGAACTTTTCGGATATGTTGATGCAGCCGGCATCAAGACCCCGGTTGAGATGGACCTTTCCCTCGCCCGCGGACTGAACTATTACACCGGTGCCATTTTCGAGGTCAAGGCCCTTGACTGGCAGATAGGCAGCATCAGCGGAGGCGGAAGGTATGACAACCTCACAGGCATATTCGGTCTTCCGGATATGTCCGGTGTCGGAATCAGTTTCGGAGCCGACCGCATCTACGATGTCCTGAAAGGGCTCGGCAAATTCCCCGAGGGACTCCGCAGTTCCACAAATCTCCTCTTCGCCAATATGGGTGCCACGGAAACGGCATACGTCCTGCCGGTCGCAGCAAGACTCCGTGCGGAAGGCCTGTCCGTCGAAGTCTATCCTGACTCTGTCAAACTCAAGAAGCAATTCGACTATGCCGACGCCAAGTCAATCCCGTTCCTGTCGATCACAGGCGGCAACGAGATGGAAAACGGCTGCATAAACATAAAGAACCTGGTTTCAGGCGAGCAGAAGTCGTTCTGCAAGGATGACATCAGTGCCATAGTGGAATTCCTCACCGCTTAGGCTGTGAAAAGGGACACGGGTGGAACAGAGGAGAATATGCGCCCGAAGAGCCCATTGATGTTGTGATGAAACTTGCCGGAAACGAAGGGTCTGAAGACTGCGGGGTAGAATAATTTGGTATTTAAAATAAAATGACTACCTTTGCAGTCCCAAACATCGCGGGGTAGAGCAGTTGGTAGCTCGTCGGGCTCATAACCCGGAGGTCGTTGGTTCGAGTCCAGCCCCCGCTACGAAGTTCGCGCAAGTGCTGAGAAATCAACATCTTGCGCGATTTTTCCTAAAAACAGTGCGCCAAAAATGCGCCAAAAAGTTGAACTTCTTTCGAAGACCGGAAAGTCTCCGAAAGAAAAAAAAATGTCCAACAACAATCTCACGCGAGACAGGGATATTCTGGGGTACATCCCCGCCCGTCTCACCCCGAACAAGCGCTGGTACGTGGAATGGTATTCGTTCAATCCTGATGAAGGCCGTCTCCAGCGAAAAAGAATCTCCGTCCCACACATCAAGCCTCTTGCATTGAGGCGGCGATATGCCGCCGACATGGTGGCGAATGTGAATGCGCAGCTGGCGTCAGGGTGGAACCCGTTCCTGCGGCTGGCCAGTTCCAGAGAGTACACGCTGTTTGACAATGTGTGCGAAACCTATTACAGGTATCTGTTCAAGATGGTTGAAAGCAAAGTGCTCCGGCCAAAGACCTACAACGGCTATGCATCTTATCTCAATACGTTCAGATCCTGGAACAAATCCCGCGATGTCCCGGTCACATATATATACCAGCTGAAATCGGACGTCGTTGATCAATTCCTGGACTATATCTGGCTTGACTGCAAGAAATCGGCTCGCACCAGGGACAATTACCTTGGATGGCTCAGATCTTTCTGCGAATGGATGCTTGAGAAGCATTTCATCTCCGAAAGTCCCGTTGCCGGATTTACCAACGTCCTCACAAAGAAATATGCAAAGAACCGGACAGGCATCCCAAAAGAAGACATGATCCGCCTGAAGGATTACCTTACCGGACACAACCGATATTTTCTGCTGGCTTGCGAGCTTCTGTACCACTGCTTCATCAGGCCTCGGGAAATGAGTTATATCCGGATCCAGGACATAAGCGTACACCAAAGCACCATCAGCATTTCGGGCGAATATTCCAAGAACGGTAAGGATGCCGTCGTCACTCTTCCGGACTGTGTTACAAGACTTATGATTGAAATGGATGTGCTTACCAAGCCTGGGGACTGGTTCCTTTTCTCCGACAACTTCATGCCTGGTATGAATTACAGGATCCCGAAGTATTTCTGTGATGAATGGGACAAGCTCCGAGATGCCTTGGATTTCCCGGATGAATACAAATTCTACTCCTTGAAGGATACCGGCATTACGGATCTCATCCGCGACAATACTGATCTGATAGCAGTCCGGGATCAGGCCAGACATTCATCTCTCCAGATGACGGACCTGTACACGCCTCTGACCTCCAGGAAGGCGAACGAAGACATCAAACGTAAGAAATTGACTTAAACTGAGAAAAGTTGTCACTATAAGGGACAAAACTTATAGTAACAATGGAAACAAGAGTAAAGTTCAAACCGGAACGTGTCTACAATGATGAAACGCATCGTTGGGAGACACGCAGAAAAGAAGTAACGTTCTA